>JAOUHH010000091.1 GCA_029865195.1 Desulfobulbaceae bacterium | reverse complement strand
GCCATGCTCATCCTCGCCTGCCTCCTCCAGGCACGGATGACGACCGCCGCCGTGCTGACCACGGCGGCGATGAAAGGGATATTCCGCGAGCTGACCTGCGCGAATGCACCGTGGCCCAAAGAGCAGCTCGTGGTCGCCGATTTCAATGCCCAGCCCGCGACCCTTACGCTGCCCGACGGCACGATCGGCTACCGGACAAACAACCAGCCGCACCCCAACTATCTGGGGCGCAAGGCACTCACCATCGCGATCTTGGTGGACGGGAAGGAAGCCGCCACGGTCCGGATGACCGGCGATCTGCACCTGTACGGCGAGATCGCCTGCACCACCCGGCGGATCGGTCGCCACGAGCTCTTGACGGCAAAGGACATCAAGATGCTCCGGCGCGACATCACCACCCTGGGTGACGATCTGGTCCGGCAACCGACGGCGGCGATCGGCAAACGCCTCACCACCGCCCTGCAGCCCGGCGACATCCTGCGGACAACCCACCTGGACGAACCGCCCCTGGTCAACCGGGGCGATATGGTCACCATCGTCGTCCAGACCCCCGGCCTGCGGGCATCGGCACCCGGCGAGGCCAAAAAAACCGGCGGTCGTGGCGACATCATCCGGGTCAAAAACCTGATGAGCCGCAAATACATCCTCGCCAAGGTGATCGACGCCGGCGTTGTCCGGGCAGAATTCTGAAGACCAACAGCCAAACATTGGCATAAGGAGAAGACCATGCGCAAACATACCACCTGCACCCTCGCGACTCTTGCCCTGGCAATGCTGCTCACCGGCTGCGTCACCAGCCAACCGCCGGCACCCAGCGCGGCGCTGCCGGAACGCTATAACCTGCCGGCCGCCCCTCGCCAGCTGGCCCCGACCCCGGAAGGCACGATCTTTAATGCCTCCTCCAACCAGGGGCTCTATACAGACAGCCGCGCCCATGCCGTGGGCGACATCATCCTGGTGAAAATCGTCGAGACCTCCAACGGCTCCAAGAAGGCCTCGACCAAGGCCGGCCGCAACTCGAGCGTCACCGCCGACACCACCGCCCTGTTCGGCTTTGAAAAATGGCTCGCCGCCAACAACAAGAACTTCACCCCCTCCTCCAAGTCGCTGCAACTCGGCCTCACCAACGATTTCGAGGGCGACGGCGAGACCAAGCGGGACAGCTCAGTGACCGCCACCATCTCCGCCCGGGTGGTTGAGGTGACCATGGACAACAACCTGGTCATCCGCGGCTTTCGCGAGGTGCGTCTCAACAACGAGACCCAGCACATCATCCTCTCCGGCCTTGTCCGCCCCCGCGATATCGCCCAGGACAACTCCATCCTTTCGTCCTATATCGCCGACGCCCGCATCGAGTACAGCGGCACCGGCATCATCAGCGACAAACAGCAACCGGGCTGGCTTGCCCGCGGCCTGGACGTGATCTGGCCGTTTTAATTGACACCCGGTCACATTCTTGACGTAAAAAGGCCGCGCCCACCGCGCGGCCTTTTTTTTATTGCCGCCGCCACTGGGAATTTTTTGCCTGCACAGGGCGGCCGAATCCGCCCGCGTCGCCTCCCCTCCAACCGCCCGGCGTCCCGTGCCGACAGCGGCGGCACGCCGGCCGCCACACCATGGCACGATGATTGCATTAAAACCCGGCAACAGACATGCACCCTCAACCAACCATGACTGAAAACAGGACCAACGCCATGCGGACCAACAAGACCTTCACCACCACCAACCGGCTGCTCATCGCCCTCCTGCTGACCATGATCGGGCTGACCACCGAAGCAAGCGGCGCCCGGATCAAGGATCTCGCTTCCATCAAGGGCGTCCGCAGCAACCAGATCATCGGCTACGGCCTGGTGGTCGGCCTCGACGGCACCGGCGACGGCAACAAGGCCGGCTTCACCACTCAGACCCTGGCCAACCTCATGGAGCACATGGGGGTCCAGGTCAACAGCAAGAACATCGCGGTCAAGAACGTCGCCAGCGTCATGATCACCGCCCAGCTGCCGCCTTTCGCCAAAACAGGGCAGACCATCGACATCACCCTCTCGTCGATGGGCGACAGCACCTCCCTGAAGGGCGGCACCCTGGTCGCCACACCGCTGAAAGGGCTCGACGGCAAGATTTACGCCATGGCGCAAGGGCAGATCAGCATCGGCACCGACACCACCCAGCACCTGACCGTGGCCCGCATCCCCAACGGCGCCACCGTTGAGCAGGAGGTTCCGGTCGACCTGACCAGCAAGGAATCCCTCGCCGTCAGCCTCAACAAACCCGACTTCACCACCGTTACCAGAATGGCGACGGCGATCAACACCTTCTTCGGCGACAACTTCGCCGCGGCGCAGGACGGCGCCACCCTGAACGTCGCCGTGCCCGAGAAATACCGGGCGAACACGATCAGCTTCATCGCCTCTCTTGAGAATCTCGAAATCGCCCCGGACACCCGGGCGAAGGTTATCCTCAACGAACGCAACGGCACCGTGGTCATGGGCGAAAACATTACCATCAACCGGCTGGCCATCTCCCACGGCGGCCTGAGTCTGCAGATCACGCCGGAGTCCATGGCCTCCACCGACGGCGTCCAGGGCGATCGAGTGGTCACCCTGAAACAGGGCGCGACCCTGGGTGATGTCGTCCGCGCACTCAACGCCATCGGTGCAACCCCGAAGGACCTGAGCGCCATCTTCCAGTCAATGAAGGCATCGGGCGCCCTGCAGGCGGAACTTGAAATCATCTAGGTGGACAAAATGACGACCATCTCCCAACAGATGCCGATTACCCTCAAGAAAACAGCACCGGCGACCGATAAATCTAAGGAGCGGGAACTGCGCAAGGCCTGCCACGATTTCGAGGCCATCATGCTGAAACAGATGCTCGACGCCATGCGCAAGAGCGTTCCCAAGAGCGGCCTCCTGGACAACGACAGCTATGCGAACAAGATGTATCAGTCCATGCAGGACGACGAGTTGAGCCAGGAAATGGCACGCGGGAAAGGCATGGGGCTGGGCGAGGTTCTCTACCAACAACTTTCCGGACACGCAAAACCCATCGGCAAGTGAGGCTCAACCATGAAAACTGAAGAAAAGCTTTCCAAACATATCAACCCCGCAAAACTGCTTGAATTATTTGAGCGGCAAATCGTGCTCGGCGAAGAACTCCTTCTCCTGCTCGGCGAAGAGAAAACGGCCTTGATCGAAATGGACATGCAAGCCCTGCTCAGCCTGAGCCAGAAAAAGGAGCACCAGCTGCTCCGCCTGAAGAATCTCGATGGGGCGCTGCAGGAAGAATCGCGCCGCCTCTGGCCGGACAGCAACGAGAAAGTCATCAGGCTCGCCGCCCTCACCCCCTTCGTCAGCGAGGCCGAGAACGACCGCCTTGCCAGCTACCGGGACCGACTGGCGGAACTGCGCAAAAACATCGACGAAAAAAATCTCTTCAACAAGCAGTTCGCCGAGGATACCGGCAAATTCCTCAACGACGCCATCCAGCTGATCTCCAACGCGGTGGCTGAACGCCCGATCTATTCCACCAAGGGCACCCACAAACAACTCGCTTCGCGGGCCAACCTGCTGAGCAGAGAGGTATAGTCATGGCCGGTATCGCCTCGGTCCTCAACATCGCCAAGGAAGCGCTGCTTGCCCACCAGCTCTCCATGCAGGTGGCCTCGCACAACGTCGCCAATGTCGACACCCCCGGCTACACCCGGCAGACCCTGAGCCTGGTGCCCAACAGCGGCACCCCGGTCGCCGTCGGCACCATCGGCAACGGCGTACATGGCGATCGCATCACCCGGCAATACGATCAGTTCATGACCCAGCGGATCATCAATCAGGCCTCCACCCACAGCAACCTGCAGGCGCAACAGAGCGCGATCCGGGTCGTCGAGACGATCTTCAATGAAGCACCCGGCATGGCCCTGAACGATCTGATGAACCAGTTCTGGGACAGCTGGCAGAAGCTTGCCGACAATCCGGAAATCGTCGCCTCGCGTCAGCAGGTGGTGCAGCAGGCCGAGTTGCTCTTCGACCATCTGCAAAGCATGAACAGTGAGGTCACCCAAGGCCGCTACGATATCGGCGTCAGCCTCGACGCCGCGGTGGGCGATGTCAATTCGCTGACCGCCGAGATCGCCAATCTCAATATCCAGATCTCCAACGTAGAAAGCGAAAATCATCAGGCCAACGACCTGCGCGACCAGCGCGACGAACTGACCAAGCAGCTCGCCGGCCTGCTCGACATCACCTATTTCGAGGACGCCAACACCGGCGGCTACTCCATCATGATGGCCGACGGCCATTCCCTGGTGGACACCGGCACCAGCTGGCAGGTCCAGTGGGGCAACAACCAGCTGTATGTGCTGGATACCGACGTCAACGGCAAAACCATTCGCGCCTCCGTCGGCGACGGCATGGAACTGGGCGGCAAAATCGGCGGCTGGCTTGAGGTGCGGAGTGAACTGCTCGAAGGCGACCCGAACAACTACCTCGGCCGCCTTGACGCCCTGGCCAACGCCATGATCCGGGAAGTGAACCAGATTCACTCCCAGGGCGTGGGCCTCGTCCCCTATTCGGAATCGATCACCGGCGCCGAGCGGGCCGACAACACCGGCGTCCTCTCCACCGTGGTCGACGCCACCACCGCCCATGAAACCCTCGAGGCGGGCATCTTCACCATAAACGGCCGTGAAATCGGCCAAATCGACGGTGTTGCCAAGATCAACGGTCTGGCCATGGGCAAGGCATACAATGCGGCCAAGGCGATCAACGAGGCCATTGTCGGCGTCAACGCCAAACTGACCACCCTCACCGCCGGCAGTGCAGCGGTGGATGCCGCCGGGCTTGTCGCCGGCGACGTCATCAATTTTCAGATAAACGGCATCGACATCACCCACACCGTGGTGGCTACCGAGGTCGGCGACCAGGCGGCCTTTGCCGCCGGGATCGTCAGCAGCATCAATACGGCACTCGATGCCTACAACGCCGACCCCGACAACCCCATCGACATGACCATCAAGGCCGTAGTCGGCGACGGGACCAACGGCGGTGGCAACAACTCCATCGTCCTCTTCAACACCCTTGCCGGCGACGAGTCCCGGATCGTGGTCAGCGGCATGGACACCGCCCTCGACGACAGGCTCAAGCTTGCCAACGACACCTACGTTGCCGACAAAACCCACAACACCGGCACCCTGACCATGTTCAGCACCGCGACCATGACCATCGACGGCGGCAACGACGACATGTTCCTCGACCATCTGGGTCTCGGCGGCGCCATGAGTACCACCACCTACTCGACCTCACCGGTCCTGGGGCTTGCGGCGCCCAACACCGCCAACTTCAAGTTCAGCCTCAACGACGTTACCGTCCCCGTCACCTTCGGGGCGGCACCGCTCAGCGAAGAAGAGGTGGCGACCCAGATCGTCAGTGCCATCAATGTCTACAAAAACGCCACCGGCGTCGAGGCCCTGATCGGCAACGGCCTGAACGGCGGCGCGCAAAATTCCATCGTCTTCCGAAATACCCTGCCGGGCGATATTTCGGAAATCACCTTGTCCAACTACAACCGCACCGGCACCACCGACGTGGTGCCGTTCACGACGGAATGGGAAGCCAGTGCCGTCGGCGGCGGCCTGAGCGACGATGCCCCCAACGATGGCGAGGTCATCTACGACCCGGCCCAGCACGGCTTCATCACCGCCTCACTGCAGGGCCTCGATTACGCCGATGAAATGCAGCTCGACGGCAACAGCTTCGGCATCTGGATTTACGACGCGGACGGCGAAACGGTGCTGCCGCAACCGGTGACAATCGACATTGAACGGGCCACCACCATGACCGATGTCGCCGCCGCCATCAACAGCGCGCTCAAAAAAGCGGGCGTCGACGGCTTCCTCGCCGCCCGCGTGCAGGAAAACCGGTTGCGCTTTACCAACGACGACGCCGGCCATCAGTTCGCGTTTACCAGCGACAGCACCAACTTTCTGCAGGTGGCGGGCATCAACACCTTCCTCACCGGCCACAGCGCCGGCTCTTTCGGTGTAAACTCACTGATGTCGAGCAACCTCGACTACATCGCAGCGGGAAAAATCACCGACACCGGCAAAATCTTCCGGGGCGACAACTCCAATGCCCTGGACATGAACACCATTCAACACGACGAGTATGTCCGCTTCACCGGCGGCGCCACCAACACCCTGGATGATTTCTACAACGCCCTGGTGGCGGAGATCGGCACCCGCGGCCGCACCCTGGGCCGCAACATCGAATACTCGGACATCGTCATGAACCAGATGAACGAGATGCGGGACGCACAGTCCGGCGTCTCCCTGGACGAAGAGATGGCCAACCTGATCAAATTCCAACACGCATACTCGGCCGCGGCCAAGCTTATCTCCGCCTCCGACGAAATGTACAAAACCCTGCTGTCAGCCATGGGCATTGGCTAGGAGTAACCACTATGCGCATCACCATGTCGACCATCCACACCAATATCCTGAACAATCTGGACAGAACCACCACCGATCTCGCCAAAATAAACAACGAGATCGCCACCGGCCGGCAAATGTCCAGGCTGTCGGACGACCCGGTCAACCTGGCCGTCGCCCTCTCGCTTCGCACCAACCTGAGCAGCGTCATCCAGTATCAGGAGAATCTCTCCTACGGCAAAGGCAAGATAGCCGCCGCGGAGACCAGTCTCGCCGAGATCAAAACGCAGATGATCCGCGCCAAAACCCTGACCATCCAGGCCGCCAACGACACCGTTTCCCCAGCAAACCGGGTCCTTATTGCCGCTGAGGTTCGGAACCTCTTTGAGCATTCGGTCCTCCTCAGCAACAGCGAACTGAACGGCAAATACCTGTTCGGAGGTTATCGTACCAGCGGCTACACCGTCGCCGAGCCGACCCCGTTCAGCAAGGACCGTTACGACGGCTACCGGCTTAACGGCAATACCTTCGCCACCATCGATCGCACCCCGGTCCCGCCGGCCTCAACACCGCTTGCCGCCGGGGATCTCATCATCAACGGCATCGCCGCCGGCGCCGCCGCGGCCGACGGCACCGGCCTGCCCTACGAGGACATGTCGGCCAACGCCGTGGCCAAGGTGGTCAACGATATCAGCGCCCAGAGCGGGGTAACCGCCAACATCATCCCGGCCAGCCGACAAGGCGGCGCCGCCATCGCCGCCGGTGCCCTGGTCGCGGGCGACCTTGTCATCAACGGCGTCGACATCGGCGCAGTGGCAGGGATCCAGGCCGGCGACAACGGCACCGACCTGACCGCCGCCATCAACGCCCAGAGCAGCACAACCGGCGTCCTTGCCAGCAACAACGGCGGCAAACTCGTTCTCACCGCCGTCGACGGCCGCAACATCCAGATCCAGACCACGGCCAACGGCGAGGCAATCACCAACCTCAACGGCGGCGCCCCGCCCACCGACAAGGTCTATTTCGGCTCCGTGCAACTGAAATCGGATGAAAGATTCCTGGTCAAGACCGGCGACGGCACCGACACCGCCCTGGACGCCCTCGGGCTGGGTGGCGGCACCGCCAGTTCCGGCGAACCCGACGACACCGCCGGCGACGGCGAGATCTGGGTCCGCGCCATCGCTAATCGCGACGGTGCGGTACGCTACAACGGCGACCGCGATCATGACTTCGAAATCAAGATCAGCAAGGGCAGTAACCTGGCCGTAACCAAACGTGGCAACGTGGCGCTTTCGGACACCAACGTCTTCTCCGGCCTAAAGAGGCTCGAGGATGCGCTGCGCGGCGAGAACTACACGGAAGTGACCAGCAGCGGCCGTGTCACCGGGCCCGGCAGCACCCTTGCAAGTGGCTTGACCGGCATCGACGCAAGCACCGTTGTCGCCGGCACCTTTGATGTGACCATCACCGACCATGACGTTTACCCGGCACAGAACAATACATACTCCATCCCCGTCGATCCGACCTTCGACACCCCGGAAACGATCCGCCAGAAACTGGACGGCATCCCTGGCCTCAACGCCTCCTGGGATGCGGACAATCATCTGCAGATCAACAGCGACGACCCGAACCGCTATACGGTCGCCATCGACAACGACAGCAGCAACGTCACCGACGCCATCGGCATCGACCAAAGCGTCATGCAATCCCACGCCCTGCAGCTCTCCATGGCCGAGATGGACTCCATCATGGACAAACTGACCAACCAGATTTCAGACTTCGGCGCCCGCCAGAACCGCATCGAAATCCAGAACAAGATCCTCGGCGACGTCGAGCTTTCCAACACGGAGGCCCTCTCCGAAAGACAGGACACCGATGTCACCGAGGCGATCATGCGCCTGAAGGCCAAGGAGTTCGCCTACCAGTCCGCCCTTACCGCGGCCGCCAAGACCATGCAGTTAAGTCTTGTGAATTTCCTGTAACGGGACTACTATTTTCAACAAAATCCCGTTACTGGGGGGCGGGAGAGCCATGAACACCCTCTCCTCCCCCGCACGCCAACCGCAGTGTACGCCAGCAGATGCCAGGGAGGGCGAATCCATGCTGATACTGACCAGAAAAGCCGGCGAGGCCATCGCCATCAACGACAATATCACGGTCACGGTCATCGAGATGAAAGGCGGACAGGTGAAACTGGGCATCGAGGCGCCCCGCCATGTCGCTATCCATAGAGAAGAGGTTCTGACCAGAATTCTCGAGGAGAACAAACGCGCCACCGAGACCACCGGCGATCTGCCCGCTCTGGACGCCATCTTGAAGCACAAAAAAACGGCATGACCCACCCCCCGGGTCGAAGATGCCATCGACAAGGAAGGCCGCAATGACGGAAGCAACCGCAGCAATGACCAACAAACATGAGGCAGGCCCGAACCGGCCCGCGACGATGATGACCGCTAAATTCGGCGAGATATCCATCGACGCGGACAAGATCATCACCATGACCACGCCGTTTCTGGGCTTTCCGGACTCCCGCCGCTTCGTGCTGCGACCGCACGGCCCGGAGTCGCCGTTTATCTGGCTCCAGTCCCTCGACGACCCCAACCTCGCCTTTGTCACCATCAACCCGGCGCTGCTGATCCCGACCTACCGTCCTGAGATCCCGCCCATGATCCTGGACGAACTGGCGGTGAAGGAGGCCGGCCAGTTGGAACTCCTGGTTATCTTGACCATCCCCAAAGGGCGGGTTGAAGAGATGACCGCCAACCTGCTGGGCCCGGTTGCCATCAACCCCGGCAAACGAATCGCCAAGCAGGTCCCCCTTGACCCGACCAGATACGACCCCTGCTGGCAAGTCCTGGTGTCGGACGAAGGGACGAATCCGTAACTAATCCAATCCCCCGTAAAGCCTCCCCGCGCCTGCCGCACCGGCAGGCGCCCCTTGCCCCAACTGCGCACCACAAAAAAAATCCCCGACGCCAAAATGACGTCGGGGATTCGGAACAACATGGAGGAACAGACCAACTAGTCGGAGAGCAGGCTCCACATCATCTTATCGGCAACCTTATGGGAATCGACCTGATAGCTTCCTTCCTCGATCTGCCGCT
>JAOUHH010000090.1 GCA_029865195.1 Desulfobulbaceae bacterium | reverse complement strand
CCCATGGGGGCGCGGCTTTTGCGCAAGAATATCCTCTTCCCGCTCCAGGATGTGGTGGCCATCAACCAGCGGCTGGACACCGTCGAGCAGCTGTACCTCGACCGGGGCTTAAGCGAAAACCTGCGCGAGCTTCTCGGCCGGGTCTATGACCTGGAGCGGCTCAACGGCCGCGTGGTGCTGGGCAGCGGCAACGCCCGCGACCTCTCCGCGCTCCGGGCCTCCCTGACCCAGCTGCCGCAGATCAAGGGGCAACTGGCCGGCGCCACCGGCCTTTTGGCCGAGATCCGCGACGCCCTCGACCCGATGGCCGACCTGCAACAGCTGCTCGAAGCCGCCATCCGCGACGACGCCCCCATCACCCTGCGGGAGGGGGGTCTGATCAAGCCGGGCTTTAACGCCGAACTCGACGAACTGATCGCCATCCTCCGCGACGGCAAGGCGATGATCCTGGGCCTTGAGGCGCGGGAACGGGAGCGGACCGGGATCGCCAAGCTCAAGATCGGCTTCAACCGGGTCTTCGGCTACTATTTCGAGTTGAGCCGGGCGCAGAGCGACAACGTCCCGGACGATTACATCCGCAAGCAGACCCTGGCCAACGCCGAGCGCTTCATCACCCCGGAGCTGAAGGAGTTTGAAGACAAGGTGACCGGCGCCCAGGAACGCCGGCTAGCCCTGGAGTACAGGCTCTTTATCGAGATCCGCGCCCAGGTGGCGGCACAGAGCTCGCGCATCCTGCAGGCGGCCGCCCTCATCGCCCGGATCGATTTCTTCTGCTCCCTGGCTGAGACGGCGCGCAGGTATCACTACACCCGGCCCACGGTCAACGACGGCGAGGCGATCAGCTACAGCGAGGGGCGACACCCGGTGATCGAGCGGTCGCTCCCGGCCGGACGCTTCGTGCCCAACGACATCCGCCTCGACCAGACCGCCGACGAGGTGCTGATCATCACCGGCCCCAACATGGCCGGCAAATCCACGGTGCTCCGGCAGACCGCACTGATCACCCTGATGGCGCAGATGGGCTCCTTCGTTCCCGCCGCCAGTGCGGAGATCGGGGTGGTGGACCGCATCTTCACCCGGGTCGGGGCCATGGACAACCTCCGCCGCGGCCAGTCCACCTTCATGGTGGAGATGAACGAGACCGCCAACATCCTCAACAACGCCACCGAGCGGAGCCTGGTGATCCTGGACGAGATCGGGCGCGGCACCAGCACCTTCGACGGCCTCTCCATCGCCTGGGCGGTGGCCGAGGACCTGGTCAACAAGAACGGCCGCGGGGTGAAGACCATCTTCGCCACCCACTACCACGAACTCACCGATCTCGCCCGCACCAACGAACGGGTGAAAAACTTCAATATCGCGGTGCGGGAGTGGAACGACACCATCATCTTTCTGCACAAGCTGATGCCGGGCGGGACCAACCGCAGCTACGGCATCCAGGTGGCGGCGCTGGCCGGGGTGCCGGCAGGAGTTGTGGCGCGGGCCAAGGAGTTGTTGCATAATATCGAAAAGGGCGAGTTCACCAGCACCGGGGAACCGAGAATCGCCACCGGCGGCGGAAGAAAGAAGGCGCAGCCCAACCAGCTCTCCCTGTTCAGCGGCACCAACGACCGCCTGCGGGAGCGACTGCTTGCGGTGCAGCCGGACCAGCTTTCCCCCCTGGACGCCCTCAACCTTCTCTATGAACTGAAAAAACTGACCGATGAATAGCCGCCGCTCCCTTTCCATATTTCTGTGCCGCCTGGCCGCCTTGGTGGCAATCGTCCTCCTGATCGCGCCGGCGACGGCCGCCCTTGCGGCAAAGGAGAAGAAGGTTGACGACCAGCTCCTCGCCAAGCGCTACCAGATGGCGCGTGCCACATACCACAACCTCACCGACAGCAACAACAAGCTCGGCAGCGGCAGCGAGCTGCCGAAGCTGCTGAAACAGTTCCAGGCCATCTACGACGCCAACCCCGATCATACCTTGGCCCCGGCCTGTCTCTTCATGCTGGGCTTTCTCCACGAGGAGCGGGCGAATCTTGCCGACAACCCCATGGACCGGGCCATGGCCATCACCTATTACCGGGATCTGACCACCAGGTTCCCCCGCCACAGCTTGGCCGACGACGCCCTGCTTGCCATGGCCCGCATCTACCAGGAGGCCAAGGGCGACGCCCAGGCCGCCGCCCGCACCTATGCCCGGCTGGTCGCCCTCTACCCGGACGGCGACATGTACCCGGAGGCGGTGCAACTGCTGCGCAAGCTGAAGGGCGCGGTGGTCGCCGAACAGCAGCCCTCCGCGCCCCACGAGGCCGAAGCCGCGGAACCGCCTTCGCCGCCCACCCCCGCGAAGAAGGCCGCAGCCCCGGCAGCACCGGTTTCCATCGCCGAGATGGCGGTGATCGAACCCCTTAAACATTGGTCCACCGACGACTACACCCGCATCGTCATCGAGACCTCAAAACCGGTGGCCTTCAAGAAATCGCTGCTGCCCAAGAATGGCAACCTGCCCCGCCGCCTCTACGTGGACCTCGACAACTGCCGTGTCACTCCCGGCTACACCGCCTCCATCGCCATCGACGACGGGCTGCTCAAACAGGTCCGCAGCGCCCAGTTCTCGCCGGAAACGGTGCGGGTGGTGCTTGATATCGAGTCCATCTCCGACCACAAGATCTTCAGCCTGGAAAACCCCTTCCGGGTCGTCATCGACGTCAAGGGCGACCGGCCGGTGACGACGGCCAAGGCGGTGCCAGCGGCACCAGCGCCGACCAAAACACCGGGAAAGGTTAGCCCCGCCAAACCCATGCCGGACGCCCCGAGCCTCGCCCAGCAACTCGGGCTTGGCGTCAAGCGGGTGGTGATCGACCCCGGACACGGCGGCAAGGACCCCGGCGCGGTGGGCCCTGACGGCCTGCTTGAAAAAGACGTTACCCTCGCGGTGGCCCTCAACGCGGCCGCCATCCTCCGGCAGAATCTGCACTGCGAGGTGGTGCTCACCCGCGACCGCGATGTGTTCGTGCCCCTGGAAGAACGGACCGCCATCGCCAACACCAACAAGGGCGACCTCTTCATCTCCATCCACGTCAACGCCGCCCCCACCCCCAAGGCCACCGGCATCGAAACCTATTTCCTCGATCTTGCCCGAACCAGCGACGCCATGCAGGTGGCGGCCCGGGAAAACGCCACCTCCGCCGGGCAGATGAGCAACCTGCAGGCGATCCTGATGGACCTGATCCAATCCACCAAGGTCAACGAATCGGCCAAGCTGGCCGAGTGCGTGCAGGCAAACATGATCAGCGGCCTCTCCAACCGCTACCAGAATGTCAAGAATCTGGGCGTCAAGCGCGCCCCCTTCGTGGTCCTGATCGGCGCCCAGATGCCGTCGGTGCTCACCGAGATCGCCTTCCTGAGCAACCCGGCCGAGGCCCAACGCCTCAGGGACCCGCAATACCTTGCCGACGTGGCCCAGGAACTGGTCAGTGGAGTCAGCCGCTATGCCGGCGAGTTGAACGTGGCAAGCCTCCTCCCGCAATAAATCCAGGTTTTCGGATGCCTCGGCAGCCAGCCGGGGCCTGTCTCACCTCCCCCGCCTGTGGCACATGTCTCATTTGCGAGACATGTGCCTTGAAAGCCACACCCGACGACGCATCACACCAAACACACCCACTGCCACCCTGCAGCCAACTGTCTCAGCACCAGACCATGAGACACCCTCCCGCCCTGACCGCGACCAAGGCCATCCCATTCTTAACTCGTTGCAATCACGTAAAAATCATGAAACAATAGCTGCTGGCACGACTCTTGTATTATGTACCAGCCATGCAAGATGACAACCCCTACATCAGAAAGGTGATACAGTTGAGCCGCGAGATGCTCATCCTGGCCGACGAAGGACAGGCTGCGGCCACCGACGACGGCTGCCGGCTGCTCTTCGGTATCGTCCAGGACTGTGCCTACAAAATCCGCCTGGAGGCGGAGCGTGAACAGCGCAGCCACCAATGGGACGGCGGCCGGCAGGAACCATGAACGGAGCGCCTGCAAACAAAATCAATATTGAACAAGTTCAACCATAAATCATTCCAACGGAGGCAAAAAGATGGGTTGTGCAACCAAAAAATGTGGCAGCAAGAGTGAACTGAGCGCCGAGCAGAAAAAGATCCTCACCGCCATGGCCAGTCAGTCTGAACCTTGCGCCTGCAAGGAGATCGCCGCCGCGTGTGGCATGGAGAGCAAAGCGGTAAGCTGCAAACTGACCGCGCTCAAGAACAGCGGCCATATCGAGAGCCCGGCACGCTGCAAGTATGCCATCACCGCCGCCGGCCGCGCCGCCATCTAAATACGGGCCACCAACCACTTTTTACATTCAATCGGAGGAATACCGCATGTGTACCCTGGTAACCAAACAAGCCCCAAATTTCACCGCTCAGGCAGTCATGCCTGATAACACCTTTGCCGAGCTGACCCTCTTCGACCTGCGCGAGCAGTATGTGGTGCTCTTTTTCTATCCCCTGGATTTCACCTTTGTCTGCCCGTCGGAGATCCTTGCCTTCAACCGGGCGCTGGGCGAGTTTCAGAAACGCAACTGCCAGCTCATCGGCGTCTCCGTGGACTCCCAGTTCTCCCACCTGGCCTGGAAGAACACCCCGGTCAAGGACGGCGGCATCGGCAACATCCAGTTCCCGCTGGTGGCTGACCTCAACAAGAGCATTGCCGAGTCCTACGGGGTTCTGCTGCCGGACGGCATCTCCCTGCGCGGCCTGTTCCTGATCGACAAGAAAGGCGTGGTCCGCCATGCGGTGGTCAACGATCTTCCGCTGGGCCGCAACGTCGACGAAGCGCTGCGGATGGTCGACGCCCTGCAATTCTTCGAAGAGCACGGCGACGTCTGCCCGGCCAACTGGAAACCCGGCGAGGAGGCGATGAAGCCCACCGCCGAAGGTGTCGCTGCCTACCTGAGCAAATTCGGCGAATAACCAACCTGCCGAACATATACCCGCCCCCCCCCAAGGGCGTGACGAAAGCATCCGTCACGCCCTTTTTTTGACTCAACCGAACCCAACCCCCGAGGGAACGAACATGCGCCAATCGACTGCTGCAGCCGCGATCCTGGTCTGGCTGGGTACAGCCAGCACGGCCGGCGCCGCTGAATTCAAAAACGAAATCGGGATGACCTTCCGCCTTCTGCCGGCCGGAACCTTCACCATGGGCAGCCCGAGCGATGAACCGTCACGGGATCAGGACGAAACGGAGCATCAGGTGACCATCTCGCGCCCCTTTTACATGCAGACCACCGAGGTGACGCAAGGCCAGTGGCAGGAGATAATGGGCAGCAACCCCTCCCATCACGCCGACTGCGGCCCAGACTGCCCGGTGGAAACCGTTTCCTGGTTCGAGGTGCAGGAGTTCATCGAGACGCTGAATCGCCGCACCGGCCACAACTACCGCCTACCCACCGAGGCTGAATTCGAATACGCGGCCCGCGCCGGCAGCACAACCGCCTTTGCCAACGGCCCGATCACGCAAACATCCTGCGACTTCGACCCCGCCCTGGACGCCATCGGCTGGTACTGCTACAACGCCGGCGATTCGGTTCAACCGGTGGCCAGAAAACAACCCAATGCCTGGGGGCTGTACGACATGCACGGCAACCTCTGGGAATGGTGCGCCGATTCCTGGGACGGCTCCCCGTATGCCCCCGAGCCGGTTGTCGACCCCCTGAGCCCTTCACCCAGCGCGGATAACAACCGGGTGATCCGCAGCGGCGGCTGGGCCACCGAGGCATGGTTTGTCCGCTCTGCCAACCGGGATTGGTGCAAACCCCATTATCGCAACGATTTTCTTGGTTTCCGGCTGGTTCTGCCGGCGGTTGACCCCGGCCAAGCGGCGAGAAAGGAATAATCAGAACCCGGCAATACCGAGACTGGCGGAGGCTACAGCACGATGAAGAATATCCTGGTGGTTGAGGACAGCAGCGCGGCCGGCACATTGTTGCGGATGAAGTTCACCGCAGCCGACTTCCGGGTGACCTAGGCAAAAAGCATGGCCGAGGCGATCCGACTGCTCGACGATGCCGACGCGCCCTTTTTTTGCGCCATCCTCGATCTCAAACTCCCGGACGCACCCAACGGCGAGATCATTGATCTGGTCATGGCCCGGAATATCCCGGTGATCGTTTTCACCGGCAACCTGAACAAGGGCGTGCGGGAGATGGTCTGGTCAAAGAGCGTGGTTGACTATGTCCTCAAGGACAACCCTGACGCTCCCGACTACCTGGTCACCATGGTGCAGCGCCTCGAACGCAACACTCAAACCAAGGTCCTGGTCGCGGACGATTCTGGATTCTTCCGGGCGGTGCTCGTCAATCTCCTGAAGATGCACCGCTTTCAGGTGTTTGCCGCCGCCTCCGGCCCGGAGGCCCTCTCCCTGTCGGCGCTGCACCCCGATCTCAAACTGCTGATCGCCGATTTCGAGATGCCGGAGATGACCGGCCTGCAACTGACCCAGGCCTTCCGCCGCACCCACAAACGCGACGAACTCGCCATCATCGGCATCTCATCGCAGGGCGACCAGATCATGGCCGCCAACTTCATCAAATACGGCGCCAACGACTTTTTGGTCAAACAGACCTTCCTCACCGAGGAATTCTACTGCCGGGTCAACCAGTGCCTGGACCTGCTCTACAACATCCAGACCATCAAGGATGCGGCGATCAAGGACTACCTCACCGGCCTCTACAACCGGCGTTATTTCTTCGAATTCGGCAGCAAGCTCTTTGCCGGCGCGGTGCGCAGCAAGTTCACCCTTGCCTGCGGCATGCTCGATATCGATTTCTTCAAGAAGGTCAACGACACCTACGGTCACGACGCCGGTGACCGGACGCTCAAACACATCGGCAGGCTGCTCTCCCGAAGGATGCGAGATACCGACGTGCTGGCGCGGATGGGCGGTGAAGAATTCTGCATCCTGGCCGTGGCGGTGTCGCCCGACAAGGTGGAGACGCTGTTCGAGGGGATCAGAAGATTGATCGAGGAAACACCTGTGGATATCGGCGGCGGCAAGCAAATCCGCATTACCGCCAGTATCGGCGTCGCCACCGGCGGCGGCGCCTACAGCCTTGACGAGATGCTGAAATTTGCCGACGAACAACTCTACGCCGCCAAAAGCCACGGCCGCAACCAGGTGATGGCCCACTGCTGCGACCTGTAACCGCGCTACGACCTCAGGCAGCTCCATAAAAAAACCTCCCTCCGGCTCACGCCGAAAGGAGGTTTTTTGTAATAATTTCCAGCAACCGGACGACGTCAAACTGCTCAAGGATCCGTATTCCCTCTCCACAATGGCCGCTAAGTTGGTGGGCGGCATCAGCCGCTACATCGGCGCACTCAACTCGGCCAGCCTGCGCGTCAAGTAAGCCTTACTTTTCCCAAGGGATCAAACCTTCCCCACCGTTCATTGAACCATTCACCTTTGTAAGGGTCTTGAGCCCCAATAAGGTCACCGTATACTCCACTTGTATCGGGAACCCATATTCACTAGATTCCGACCATCTACATGAACCAGTAACTGTTGAAACAAAACACACGGTAGCTTTTTCAGTCGTTCCGGACCACTTCTTTACATATTCAACCAAAGCAAGCCCATTGGCGCCTACCTGCTCAATTTGATAATATTTTAAATCAACAAATCCTTGTCTCCCGCTCACCGTTCGGGCGCCGGCATAAGTCCTCACATAATACCGTGCCAAATCAGAAAGCAGTATCCGCCCACCATCGTTGCTACCGCCAATGCTGCTCAACCCCTGCCAGGCCGAGCCGTCGCACCCTTCGAACTGCTTGGCCGTTCCGTTCCAGCGGATGGAGCCGGCCTTGGCGGACGTGCAGGCTTCAGCGACATAGCCGATCTTCAACGCCCCCTGCACGTCAAGTTGCTGCTGGGGTGTGGTGGCGCCAATACCCACTCGTTTGCTGCCATCCTCTATGATCGAGCCGGAGCTGACCAGTTCGCTCCCATTCCATTTAGGGATACTGTTGGTCGCAATTGTCCCAACCTGCGGGTCGGTTTCCAAAATTATGCCGTTATCGACCCCATCGGCAAAACCTGACGGGATATCAGTTACCTCTGACCAAGAGATACCGTCCTTAATTGATGGAGGAACCGTCGGATCGCTTTCACTGGTGATGCCGTTATCGACACCGTCGGCAAAACCTGATGGGATACCAGATACCTCTGACCAAGAGATACCGTCCTTAATTGATGGAGGAACCGTCGGGTCGCTTTCTTTGGTAATGCCATTATCGACCCCGTCAGCAAAACCTGACGGGATACCAGATACCTCAGTCCAAGAGATACCGTCCTTAATTGAATAAGGAACCGTCGGATCAATTTCATAATATATTGCTTGCGCTTCGCTCACCTTTACAACAGACATTGAACTATTGACAGGATTTGCTGCTCTAGACGGAGCAATCTGTTGCTCGACACCGACGGTAACGGCGCCGGGTTCAGCGTTGAATACGCCGCCGTCAACCACAAAATAGATTGTCGCACCTGCGGCTACGGCCACGGGTGTGGTCAAGGCTGGCCTGACTGTTACCGTAACCGCGTCTCCAACGGGGCGAACCGTACATGCCCAATCGGGATGTTTGGATTCACAATAAATCGAAGCTGCATTGTTGATTAAATCGCTCGCAGTTTGCCCTGCCGGAATTGAAAAAACAATCTGGTCAAGGTTGCCACCTCCGTCATATAAAACAAATCCGTCTGCACCATTATTAATCAAACAAAGCTGTAATGCCCCGGCTGTATCAGTCATTACTAAATTAGGCAGAGCAGTAAACGAGAACTGTAATTTATTGTTGACCTGTGGCGGTGCCGCCCATACTCCGGAAACTGCCACAAAAGCTAGCCAGCCAAACACTACAGCCAATATTGATATCTTGCGATCTATCATGTCCAAGCCCTCCGTATTCCCTGAATATCTCTTAACTTAACCGAATGCTCTATCGCTGCATCCCTCCCGCAATTACGATATCCACGCAACAAAACCACAACAGATACCATTATCATCTGGCTGCCTTTTTAAAGCAACAACTACTATCCATTAGTTTGTTAATATCAATTATAAAAAATAGAACCCCCCCGGCAGTATTCAAAGCCGCCAGGGGGGTTTCTGTTTTCCTATCAAACCTAAATTTTTTAATATTCGGCCGGTGCAACCCGCCCTTCCTTGAGATCGCGTCCTTCGAGGTACCGGATGATGGACTCCGCCGCCTCCTTGGCCTGGAAGATCGCCTTGGCCACGGTCTGCGGACCGAGCACCGCGTCACCGCCGGCGAAAACCCCTTCCTGCGAGGTCTGCATGGTGACCTCGTCCACCACAAAGGTTCCCCAGCGGGCAAGAGCCAGATCGGCGCCGTTGTTGACGGTGGGGTCCATATCCTGACTGATCGCCGGGATGATGGCATCGGCCTCGATCATGAAGTTCGAGCCATCCTTGGGAACCGGC
The DNA here is from genome assembly GCA_029865195.1 of Desulfobulbaceae bacterium. Classification (GTDB taxonomy): domain Bacteria; phylum Desulfobacterota; class Desulfobulbia; order Desulfobulbales; family UBA5123; genus UBA5123. The sequence goes on along the minus strand of JAOUHH010000090.1, from coordinate 64 downwards.
CGGCAGCGGCCGGAGGCGTCGCACTCACCCAACTCCATGCGGATACATTCGATCTTGGTGAGCC
>JAOUHH010000316.1 GCA_029865195.1 Desulfobulbaceae bacterium | reverse complement strand
GAAGAGGTCGAGGATCTCGCGGACCCAGGCGATAATGGTGGTGCCGTGGAGCAATTCCTTGAACCGCAAGCCCAGCTTTGCGCTCTTGCCGAGCTGGTAAAGGGCCTGAGCCTCCTGGGCGAGGGCACCGATGAACAGGATCAGCGGGACGAACACCAGCAGGATGATCAGCAGGCAGGTGAGCAGGGAGGCGCCGTTGACGGGCAGGAAGCGTCGGAAATAGGCGTGCACCGGCTTGAAGATGCCCGCCAGCAGATAGGAGAGCACGAGGATGGCCGTGAAGGGCCAGAGCACGCGCAGCACCAGGAACATGGAGAGCACGAAGATGAACAGGAAGTAGTGGAGCACCATCGAACTTGGCGGTTGTTTGTCCATATATATATGATACCGGCAACGGAATTTGAGGGGGATGATGTAGCAAATTTTCCTTATCACGCTACCACAACTGCCGGTTGTTTCTCCATGGAGATTTATCAAAACAGCGATGTGGGCCGGAAAATAAATATTTCAATGGAATAGGTTTTAGGCTATAAAAAATTTTTTGTCCGTGGCGCGCGATTTTTCGGGGATACCCCCGTTGGTGAGGAGAGATCATGGAAATACGGTTGGAAAAGGCGTCGGCCGGCGAACGCAAGGCTAAACCGGATGCCTCGGCCCTTGGCTTTGGCCGGCACATGGCCGACCACATGTTTGTCATGGCGTGGAGCCAGGAGAAAGGCTGGCACGATGCGGCCGTTACAAAATATGCAAGCTTCGCCATGGACCCGGCGGCCATGGTCCTCCATTACGGGCAGGCAATCTTTGAGGGGCTGAAGGCCTTTCGCGGCAAGGACAGCCGCATCCATCTCTTCCGCCCCACCGCCAACTTCGAGCGGATGAACAGATCGGCGGAGCGGATGTGCATGCCCCAGATCCCAGTGGATGAGGTGATGACCGGCCTGCGGATGCTCATCGAGGCCGACGCCGACTGGGTGCCGGACGTCCAGGGGGCGTCGCTCTACATCCGCCCGACGATGATCGCCACCGAACCGGCGCTCGGGGTGCGCCCCTCCAACCGCTATCTCTTCTATATCATCACCTGTCCGGTTGGCGCCTACTACCCGGAAGGGTTCAATCCGGTGAAGATTTACGTTACCGACAAATATGTGCGGGCGGTTCCCGGCGGCGTCGGCGCGGCCAAGACCGCCGGCAACTACGCCGCCAGCATCATGGCGGCGGTGGAGGCGCAGAAGGCCGGCTACACCCAGGTTCTCTGGCTCGACGCGGTGGAGCGCAAGTATGTCGAGGAGGTCGGGACCATGAACATCTTCTTCGCCATCGGCGATGAGGTGATCACCCCGCCGCTCGCCGGCACCATCCTGCCCGGGATCACTAGGCAGTCCGTCATCCAGCTGCTCAAGGACTGGGGGGGTAAGGTGGTGGAACGCAAGATATCCATCGACGAGGTCTTCGACGCCGCTGAAAACGGCCGCCTCAAGGAGATTTTCGGCACCGGCACCGCCGCGGTGATCTCGCCGGTGGGCGCACTCCATTTCAAGGAGCGTGACTGCACCATCAACAACGGCCGTACCGGCGAGTTGTCGCAGCGGTTGTTCGACCATCTGCAGGGCATTCAGTACGGCGAATTGCCTGACAGCCATCACTGGGTGGAAACCCTCTAGCCCAACCGTTCCTTTCCCGGGAAACCCTTTATCCATCGGCCTGTTCGGGGACAAATATTTTTTTTGACAGGCCGCCTTGATTTTACCGAATACCGTCACTATTGTTTGGGCCAGTCAAAACTATGGCTCTGTTGTCTCGCCTGATATGCAGACATTAAGGACGCCGGGTGCGCAGGCCACTTGTGTTGCACAAAGCCGTTTGCCGTGTCGGCGGATCTCAAAAATCAAAACCCTTAAAAGAAGAGATGGAGGCAGTACATGAAAATTCGTCCGTTGAATGACCGTATTCTGGTCAAAAGGCTGGAAGAGGAAACCAAGAGCAAGGGCGGCATCATCATCCCCGACTCAGCCAAGGAAAAACCCGCCGAGGGCGAGGTTGTAGCCGTCGGCCCCGGCCGTGCCAACGAAAAGGGTGATCGGGTCAAGATGCAGGTCAAGGTCGGCGACCGTGTTCTGTTCAGCAAGTACGGCGGCAGCGATGTGAAGCTCGACGGACAGGACTATCTGATCATGCGTGAGGACGACATCCTCGGCGTTATCGAATAAGCCAGGCGGCAAACAGCTTCGGACAGCCTCTCCACCAGTGCGGGCGGCTGTCCTTGTCATTTACGCTCAAGGAATCAATCTGTAAGGAGAATCAATCATGGCTTCAAAAGATATCAAATACGGCGTCAAGGCCCGTGAATCCATCCTGAAAGGCGTCAACACCCTGGCCGACGCGGTCAAGGTAACCCTTGGCCCCAAGGGCCGCAATGTTCTGATCGAGCGTTCCTTCGGCGCACCGGTAATCACCAAGGACGGTGTTTCCGTGGCCAAGGAGATCGAGATCAAGGACAAGTTCGAGAACATGGGCGCCCAGATGGTCAAGGAAGTCGCCTCCAAGACCAGCGACGTTGCCGGTGACGGCACCACCACCGCCACCATCCTTGCCCAGGCGATCTTTGCCGAGGGTTCCAAGCTGGTTGCCGCCGGTAACAACCCCATGGACATCAAGCGCGGCATCGACAAGAGCGTCGAGTGCGTGGTCGCCGAGTTGAAGAAGATCGCCAAGCCCACCAAGGAGCAGAAAGAGATCGCCCAGGTCGGCTCCATCTCCGCCAACAA
>JAOUHH010000317.1 GCA_029865195.1 Desulfobulbaceae bacterium | reverse complement strand
TGAGTTTGATCGCACCCACCTCTGGCATCCGTACACCTCCATGACCGACCCCCTGCCGGTCTACGAGGTGGCCGCGGCCCACGGGGTGCGGTTGCGGCTGGCCGACGGCCGGGAACTGATCGACGGTATGTCCTCCTGGTGGGCGGCCATCCACGGTTACAACCACCCGGTCCTGAACGCGGCGGCCGAAAAACAGCTCCGGCAGATGGCGCACGTGATGTTCGGGGGCATCACCCACCAACCGGCGGTGGAACTGGCCCGCCTGCTCGTGGAGCTGACCCCGCCCCGGCTCGACCGCATCTTTTTCTGCGACTCGGGCTCGGTGGCCGTGGAAGCGGCGATCAAGATGGCCCTCCAGTACTGGCAGGCCGCGGGCAAACCTGAAAAGACCAAACTCCTGACCATCCGTGGCGGCTATCACGGCGACACCTTCGGCGCCATGGCGGTCTGCGATCCGCTCAACGGCATGCACCACCTGTTCCGGGGCGTACTGCCCGAACACCTCTTCGCCCCCCTCGTCAGCTGCGGCTTCAACGACCCTTGGGACGATGGCTGCCTCGACGCCTTCCACGCCCTGCTAGCGGAAAACCACCAGCGGATCGCCGCGGTGATCCTGGAGCCCGTCGTGCAGGGGGCGGGCGGCATGCGCTTTTACCACCCGCGCTTCCTGGCAGGGGCGAGGGCGCTCTGCGACCGCCACGACGTCCTGCTCATCGCCGACGAGATCGCCACCGGCTTCGGCCGCACCGGCAAGCTGTTCGGCTGCGAACATGCCGGCATCGCACCGGACATCATGTGTCTCGGCAAGGCCCTCACCGGCGGCTACCTGACCCTGGCCGCCACCATCACCACCGCCCAGGTGGCGGAAACGATCTCCAGCGCCAAACCCGGGCTGTTCATGCACGGCCCAACCTTTATGGCCAACCCCCTGGCCTGCGCGGTGGCGGCGGCCTCGATCCGGCTCCTGCTCGATTCACCCTGGCAGGAACGGGTGCGGGCCATCGAAGAGGTGCTGCGGACCGAGCTTGCGGCCGCCCGAGAGCTGCCGGGGGTGGCCGACGTGCGCACCATCGGGGCGATCGGGGTGGTGGAGATGAAAAAACCCGTCGATGTCGCCAAATTGCAACGCCAATTCGTCGACCACGGGGTCTGGATCCGCCCCTTCGGCACCCTCGTCTATCTGATGCCTCCCTATATCATCAGCCGGGAGGATCTCCAATACCTGGCCGCGACAATGGTCGCGGTCTTACAAAAAACAGAACCATAACAGGAACCTACCATGGCAGAAAAGATTCAGGTTGCCCTCATCGCCGGCGGCAAATCGGGAGAACGGGACGTTTCACTGACAGGCGCCAAGGGCGTGCTCAAGGCCCTCAACCCAGACAAATACGCGGTTCGGCAATACGATCCCGCCCATGAACTGCCGCGCCTGATCGCCGACGCCCCGGGCCTGGACGTGGCCTTTATCCTCCTGCACGGCCCCCTGGGCGAGGACGGCGCCATGCAGGGGCTGCTCGACCTGCTGGGGCTGCCCTACCAGGGCTCCGGGATTCTGGGCAGCGCGGTGGCGATGAACAAGAACTTCGCCAAGATGCTCTACAAGCAGGCGGGCCTGCCGGTGGCGGAGTGGGTGATGGCCTCTCCGGCGGATATCGCCAATCCGGCCGCCATCGCCGCCAAACTGCGCTTTCCGCTGGTCATCAAGCCGGTGAGCCAGGGATCGAGCCTGGGGATGAGTATCGCCCACGACGAGAAGGCCCTGGCCGACGGCCTGCGCAAGGCCTTTACCTTTGACCGGGAGGTGATGGTGGAGGAGTTCGTGAAAGGCAGGGAGATCACCGGCGGCGTGCTCGGCAACGACACCCCGGAGCCGCTGCCCCTGGTGGAGATCATCCCGGGGCCGGACCACCCCTTCTTCGACTACGAGGCCAAGTACAAGGCCGGGGCGAGCCGGGAGATCTGCCCGGCCGACTTCCCGGCCGACATCACCCGCAAGGCGCAGGAATACGCGGTCAAAGCCCACCAGGCCCTGCACCTCAAGGGGTACAGCCGGACGGACATGATGGTCGGCGACGACGGACGCGTGTATGTCATCGAGACCAACACCATCCCCGGCATGACGCCGACCAGCCTCCTCCCCCAGGCGGCCCAGGCGGCCGGGTATTCCTTCCCGCAACTCCTTGACCGGCTCATCGAGCTCGCCCTGGCAAAATAACGGCTGAACCCGCTTCCGCCTGCCTACAAAAAAGGCCACGCCATGGTTCAATGGCGCGGCCTTTTTTATTCTGCAACCCCAACCAACCCCGATCGGCTGCGGCTTCGAGATGCCGAAGCAGGATGCCTGCCCCCCATCAACCGGCGGCGGCCGAAAGCACCAACTGGCGGACGACATCGAAGAGGAAGGTTCGGCCGAGGAGGAAGAAAACCACGCTCATCAGGGCGGCGGCAGGCACCGTGATCACCCAGGAAGAGAAGATCTTGCCGGTGATGCCGCTGTTGATGCCGCCCAGGCCGCGGGCCAGACCGATGCCGAGGATCGCGCCGACCAGGGTGTGGGTGGTGGAGACCGGCAGCTTCAACCGGGTGCAGATCAGGACGGTGGCGGTGGCGGCGATATCGGCGGCCACCCCGCGCGAGGGGGTGATCTCGGTGATATCGCTGCCTACCGTCTGCATGACCTTGTAGCCATAGGTGGCGAGACCGAGAACAATCCCGCAGCCGCCCAGGGTCAGGATCCAGAGGGGAACCCCCACCTTCATCTCCAC
>JAOUHH010000315.1 GCA_029865195.1 Desulfobulbaceae bacterium | reverse complement strand
AATTTACCGCCAGGCCCTGCTGAACCGGGTCCCGGATGCGGTGATGGAAGGGTACATGGCCGCAGGCTACCGGCGAAGCGGCAACTGCCTCTATACCATGGTCTGCCGAACTTGCCAAAGCTGCGTACCGATCCGCCTCGATCCAGGCCGCATCCGCCTCAACCGCAATCAAAAACGGACCCTCCGCAACAACCGGGATATCACCTGGGAGATCGCGCCGCTGGAGGCGAGCCCTGAAAGCCTGGCCCTCTGCCAGGCCTTTCTGCAAGAACGTTTTCCCGGGCGGGGCAACAGCGCCGAGGAGTATTATTTCGGCTTCTTCCTCAACGGCGTCACCACCACCTATGAGATCCGCTACCGGCTGGCCGACCGGCTGATCGGCGTGGCGATTGTCGACAGCGGCAGCCGCTGGCTGAACGCGGTCTATTTTTTCTTCGACCCGCTCCTCTCGCGCCGGAGCCTCGGCACCTTCAACATCCTGACCCTTATCGAACATTGCCGGCAACAGGATATCAATCATCTCTACCTTGGCTATCGGATAAACGAGATCGCCTCCATGAACTACAAAAAAAACTTCAAGCCGCACCAACTCCTCATCGACGGGTCTTGGCAATCGGTCGACGAGGAGTGATCGGAAATCCCCGAAAAAGGCGTCTTTGCTTCTCCTTGGCAATCGATACCAAATACCACTCGCGATCATGGCGATTGATTTGGTAGAATGACTACGACTCCAATCTCCCGACCGAGGTACAGGCCATGAAGGTAGAAGAAGAATACATCAAACATATCGACAAGTTGATGCCATGCCCGGAGATTGCTCTGGAGATCCTCAAGATCGCCCACGAGGATGATTGCAACATCAACACCCTTTCCCGCAACATCGAAAAAGACCCCACTCTCACCGCCAACATGCTGAAGATGGCCAACTCCGCCTACTTCGGACACATGAAACAGATCAACTCGGTCACCGACATCATCGTCCGCCTGGGTATGGAAACGGTCAAGCTCATCGCCATCACCAGCGCCTCGGCCGGGCTGCTCAAGGCGAGCCAAAAGGCCTACAGCCTCAGAAACGGCGCGCTCTGGCGCCACTCATACGCCACCGCCGTCCTGGCGTCAACCATCTCCCGTCACGCCGGGGCCACAGACGAGCCATCCATCTACACCGCCGCCCTCCTGCATGATATCGGCAAGGTGGTACTCAACAAACACCTGCTCAGGGAGATGTGCAACGCCGACGAACCTGAGCCGGGGATGGCCATGGTCGCCTATGAACGGTCGGTGCTGCACACCGACCACGCCAAAGTCGGCGAGGCACTGCTCAGCAAATGGGGCTTGCCGGAATCTATCAGCAAACCGGTCGGCTCCCATCATCAACCCGGCAAGGACAACGAAACCCTTGCCGCCGATATTGTCAGGCTCGCCAATATCCTTGCCGAACAGATGGGCTTCCATTCCCTCGACAACACCAATCCGCTCGCGGGGATCAAGGAGTTTCTCAACGAGGAGAGAGACTGGCCGGCGGTGCCCAACTTTGTCGACAACCGCGAGAGAATCATCGCCGAATTCTTTGCAAAGTATAACGAAACCGCGACCATCTTCTTTGACTTGAGTGACCAGTAACAACCTGCGGCGGCGTTGTTAGCAGGTCCATCAACCGCCGCGCCACGAACACACAAGGCAATCCCCATGCAAGAAAGCAACTATCTTGAGTGCACCAGCGCCCTGATCGAGAAATTCCAGAATCTGCCGCTGCTGGCAAACCTTGATCAACGCTATGTCAAACAGATCCTTTCCTTAAGCAAACTTAGGAAATATTCACCGGGCGAGGCGATCACCACCGAAGGGGGGTTCGATTGCTGGATGTACATGCTCATCTCCGGTGAGGTACAGGTGCTGAAACACGGCAACAAGATCGCGGTCATCGACCGCATCGGTGAAACCTTCGGCGAAATGGCGGTCATCGATGGCGGCAGCCGTTCGGCCACCATCGAGGCGGTCACCGACACGGTCTGCCTGGCCACCGACGTCTCCTTCATGGACCGGCTGCAACAGCCCGACCGCAACGCCTTCTCGGCGGTTTTCTACCGGCTGTTCGCGGAAATCATCGCCCAGCGGCTGCGCGACACCAACGAGGAACTCTCCAAAACAAAACAAGAACTGGCCTCCCTGCTCAGGAAAAAAGAGGGCCGCTGACCCATACCCATCACCGCCCCAGCAGATCCTCGGCGGCTTCCCGCACCCGCCGAAACCGTTCCGGATCACCTCCCCGATCGGGATGATGCTCGCGGGCCAACTGCCGATATCGGCGCTTGACCTCCTCACGCCCCGCATCCGCCTGCAGGCCGAAAACCGCCAAGGCCCGGTCCCGCCGCTCATGACCCGCATACAGCGCCCAAAAGCGCTCAAGCATCGCCTCGACATCACTCCTTGCCACCCCCCGCAGTTGCCCGAGATCGAGATAATAGGCGCGTAACGGCTCGAAAACCTCCGGCACGATCCCATCCGTCGCGGCCGGCGGCGGCAGCAGCACGATCTTCAGGCAATGGATGGCAATGTCGCCGCGGCGTTGTGATCGCAACCGGTCGCGCAGGCCATAGAGCAGATGAAAGAGCAGGAAATGATGCTGAAATATCTCCAGCGGGTCATGGCGGTCATTCTCGGCAAAGAGGGGCACCCCTTCCCGCTTCAGGGCCGCAAGCAACTCATGCTCGGCGATCCCCTCGGGATTTGCCGCCAGGATCGCATGCAGCAGCGCATAAAATT
>JAOUHH010000089.1 GCA_029865195.1 Desulfobulbaceae bacterium | reverse complement strand
CGAGGTGGTCACCGAGCATATCCACGCCTCCAGCCGGATGGTCACCACCATCACCGGCCTGCCGGTGCAGCCCAACAAGGCCATTGTCGGCGCCAACGCCTTTGCCCATGAATCCGGCATCCATCAAGACGGGATGTTGAAGGAACGTTCGACCTACGAGATCATGGACCCGTGTCATATCGGCCTCAACAAAGGCAACCTGGTGCTCGGCAAGCATTCCGGCCGCCATGCCCTGAAGGATCGAGTCGAAACCATGGGCTATGCGCTTACGGCTGAGGAATTGGATAGGGTTTTTGTCCGCTTCAAGGAGATTGCCGACGTCAAGAAGGAGATGTTCGACGAGGATCTCGAAGCGATCCTCATGGACGAGGTGTTGCGGATTCCAGAGGCGTATCAGCTCCTTTCCATGGGGGTGATGGGCGGCAGCAAGACTCTACCCACGGCGGCGGTTCGGCTGGCCATTGACGGCAAGGAGTTCCAAAAGGCGGTGATCGGTGTCGGCCCCATTGACGCAAGCTTCCGGGCCATTGCCGAAATGACCGGCACCACCAGCAAACTGCAGTATTTCTCCGTGAGTTCGATCACCGGCGGCACCGATGCCCAGGGCGAAGTGATGGTTCGGATCGAGGACGAAGGCAAGGTGGTGGTGGGGCAGGGGTCTGATCCGGACATCATCACCGCCGCCGCCAAGGCGTATCTCAACGGCTTGAATCGGCTGGTGTTCCTCAAAAAAGGTGTTGAGCGGCGCGGCAACTGAATTGCCGTGACCGTTGTCTGGTTTGTAAGTGTTTTAAATAATTTAAAATATTAGAGAAACAGGAAAAGATCATGAGTCAATCAACCAGAAAAGTGAATGTAGCTGTTGCCGGCGCCACCGGTGCGGTCGGCGGTGCCATGCTTGATGTTCTGGAGCGGCGGAATTTCCCCTTGGGCGAGCTGCGTTTGCTTGCCTCCGAGCGTTCGGTGGGCAAGAAGCTCAAATTCAAGGGCGAGGAGATCGCCGTTCAGCTTTTGAGCAAGGATGCCTTCAAGGGTATCGATATCGCACTGTTTTCGGCCGGCGGTGATCGTTCCCTCGAGTTCGCCCCTGCCGCGGCAGCCGCCGGGGCGGTGGTGGTTGATAACTCCAGTGCCTTCCGGATGGACCCCGAGATCCCGCTGGTGGTGCCGGAGGTCAATCCGCATGCCATTGCCCAGTATAAAAAACGGGGTATTATCGCCAACCCCAACTGCTCGACCATCCAGATGCTGGTTGCCTTGAAGCCGATCCACGACAAGGTCGGCATCAAGCGGATCGTGGTTTCCACCTATCAGGCGGTGTCCGGCACCGGCGCCAAGGCCATTGAGGAACTGCAGCAGCAGGTGATGGACTACGCCGCCGGCAAGCCGTTGACCAACAAGGTCTACCCCCATCAGATCGCCTTCAACTGTCTGCCGCATATCGATTCCTTCCTCGACAACGGCTACACCAAGGAAGAGATGAAGATGGTCAACGAAACCCGGAAGATGTTCGAGGATCAAACCATCGGTGTTACCGCCACCACCGTGCGGGTGCCGGTGGTCTACGGACATTCCGAGTCGGTGAATATCGAAACCAAGGCGAAGATTACCGCCGCTGAGGTTCGGGAGCTGTTGCGCAACGCCCCGGGCGTCAAGCTGGTCGATGAGCCGAGCAAGTGCATCTATCCCATGGCCATCGACTGTGCCGGCAAGTTCGAGACGCTGGTCGGCCGGATCCGTGAGGATGAGTCCATCGCCAACGGCATCAACCTCTGGGTGGTGGCCGACAACATCCTCAAGGGCGCGGCCCTGAACGCGGTGCAGATCGCCGAGGTTCTGATCCGCGAGTATATTTAGGTTTTTCTTTGCGGATAATCGCCGGTTCGGCTCGGGGACGAAGACTGTGTACGCCGGCAAGGGGTGACAGAAGGATTCGTCCCACGGCCGACCGTGCCCGCGAGGCGTTGTTCAGCATCATCGGCCCGGAGGTGGTCGGGGCGGCGGTGGTTGATCTCTATGCCGGCACCGGTGCCCTGGGTCTTGAAGCGCTTAGCCGGGGCGCGGCCTCGGCCCTGTTTGTTGACCTGCACAACGATCCGCTTGGCCTGATTGGGAAAAATATCGAGTTGTGCGGCTTTTCCGAACGGTCCTGCTTGGTCAGGCGGGATCTGACGAAAGGCCTTTTCTTTTTGGCGCAACTGGCCCCGGCCGAGGGCTTTGATCTGGTTTTCATCGATCCGCCCTACGGCAAGGGGCTGGCGATGATGGCGCTCACAGAACTTGGCCGGCTGGAGTTGCTTGCGGGGAAGGCCTTGGTGGTTGCCGAGGAAGACAGCAGTGCCGTTTTTGCCGAGTCCTATCAGGGCTTGCGACTTTTCGATCAACGTCGATACGGTGACACCGGATTCTGGCTGTTTCGGCCGGAGGAGGATGCGTTATGAGCGATTATAAGCCTTTCGTCGCCCCCAAAACCAACCAGCGGATCGCGGTTTATCCGGGCACCTTCGATCCGGTGACCAGGGGGCATCTGGATATCATTCACCGGGCGCTGACCCTCTTTGATCGCGTGATCGTCGCCGTGGCCGTCAACGCCGCCAAGCAGCCGGTTTTTTCTCTGGAAGAGCGGATGGAGATGATCCGCCGCTGCTTCCCTGAAGATGAAAAACGGATCACGGTGGATTCCGTTTCCGGTTTGATCGTCGATTACGCCTACACCAATGGCGCCAACGCGATTATCCGGGGGTTGCGGGCGGTCTCTGATTTCGATTATGAATTCCAGCTGGCCTTGATGAACCGCCGCATCGAGCGGGAGGTGGAAACGGTCTTTTTGATGACCGGTTTCCGCTGGATATATATCAGCTCAAGCATCATCAAGGATGCGGCTCGGCATGGCGGCGACGTCAGCGGCCTGGTGCCGGACCACGTCTGCGAAAAGCTGCGCGAGCGGTTCATGATGCCATGAACGGCCTTGCGGGTGGAGAATGACGGAACCGAAGCCAATCAGCGGGCCGGGCAGTACGCGGCGTGATTTCCTGCAGAACGGCTGGCGCTGGCTGCAGTATGCGGTGGCGGCATCGCTCATCTATCCGCTGGCCCGGTTCCTTGGTTACAAGGTGCCACGGAAGCCGCGTACCATTGAGGTGCATAAGTCACTCAGGGTTACCGGCTTTATCGTCGAACATGATTTCATCATCTTTGCCGGACCGCAGGGACCGTGGGCGGTGTCGCGGAAATGCACCCATTTGGGCTGCCGCTTGAATTACCGAGAAAACGAAAAAATTCTGCTCTGTCCCTGTCATCAGAGCCGTTTCACCGTCGAGGGCAAGCGGTTGGCGGGGCCGGCGGAACGCAACCTGCCGACCTTTGCGGTCACCGCGCTCGATGCAAACGAGGACAAGGGCTATCTGGTCACCATGTGACCGTCTCGCCCAGAGGCTTAAGGGGAAGATGGATATCAGATCTTCGTTCGTCGCGGTGCGCTGGGGCGAAAAGAGCATGGTCAGCCTCTATGTCTCGGTGCTTTCAGGGGTTGTCGTCGCCCTCCAGTACAACCCTGCCGAGCCGCTTTACTCGACCAGCACCCTTGACCTCCTGGTTCCGTTCGGTGCCTTCTGGCGCTCGCTTCACTTCTATTCCAGTCAGCTCTTTTTTCTCCTCACCGTTACCCATCTCGTCGCCATCCTCATCGACCGCTGGCCACAGCCGATGGCGATGCGCAAATGGCTGCCGCTGATCTGCTCGCTGCCGGTGATCGTGCTGCTGCTCTTTACCGGTTACCTGCTGCGTGGCGATGTCACCGGTGAGATGGCGGGGGTGATCGCCGAAAACATCGTCCTTTCTGTGCCGCTGCTCGGCCGTTTGCTCAATGAAATGCTCTTCGCGGTGAGCAGTGACGGCATGCTCCGGGTATACCCCAACCACCTGCTTGGTCTCGGCGTTTTGTGGGGGCTGCTTTCCTGGGACCACCTGCGCAAATATCGTGTCTCATGGCGTGAACACGGCGGGCTGGTTGTGATGATCCTGGCGGGTAGTTGTTTCGTTGCGGCGCCCATGGAGCTTGAGCGGCTGGGGGTGTTTCATATCACCGGGCCTTGGTTCTTTGTCGGCCTGCAGGAGTTGCTGCGCTTTGTGCCGCCGTTCTGGGCCGGGGTGGTGTGGCCGATGGTGTTGGTGGCATCGCTTGTGGTGCTTGTTGCCAATAGAAGCATGGTTCATCAGATTTTGACAACCACACTAATATTAGGATGGCTTGTCGTGTATGTGGTACTTACGTTAATAGGGGTGCTATGACACAACGAAATGTAAGGTCTGTGCGGCCAGCTCTTCTTTGTTGTATTTGAGTACTTCAAGAGTGATTCGGGAGTTCATAAAATGAAAATCGGTCTCGATGCAAGCCGTTTCCTGTTGCCGACAGGGGAAGGAACTTACACGCGAGAGGTGGTGCGGCACCTGATCAGGTTGTTTCCTGATGACCATTTTTTGGTGGTGATTCCGAAGTTTGAGCCGGAGTTTGATGCACCGAATGTCGAGCAGTACATCCGACCTGCAGTGGACGGTATTACCGCACGGTTGCGCTATGGTTTTGAAATCGGGCGCATCGCAAGTTCCCATCACCTCGATGTTTTTCACTGCCTGACCAACTATGCGGCATTTAATGTGCCTTGTCCGGTTGTCTGTAACGTAATGGATTTGGCCACGTTAAAATACCCTCAATTGCGGCCCAGTCGTTTGCAGTGGCTGATTTATCGCTTCGTGTTTCCCTTCTTACTTAAGTGTAGTCGTTTTTTGGTGGCGATTTCAAAAAGCACCGGCAGGGATTTGTATAATTACTACGGTTTTGCTGACAGCGTCCGGGTTGTATACTGCGGAGTCGATCACGAAACTTTTAATCTATCTGCGTCGTTGGACAGAAAATTATTGGCGCGATTTCGCCTGCCGCCTAATTATTTAATGTTCGTTGGCTACCTGTCACCGAAGAAGAACCTTGAGGTGGTATTGCGAGCCATGGCCAAACTCAGGGCCGAAGACCTGCCGACCACGCTGGTGGTGGTAGGAAAGCGCGGCTACGGATCTGAATTCTTCTTCGAACTGGTTGAGGAATTAGGGCTCGAAGGGCAGGTCATCGAAACGGGCTTTGTCTCGCAACAGGAACTGACCCTTCTGTACCGTGAAGCGGGTTTGTTTGTTTTCCCGTCGATCTATGAGGGATTCGGGTTGCCGGTGGTGGAGGCGATGGCCTGTGGTTCTCCCGTCCTTGTTTCTGATGTGGGACCCTTGCCGGAGATTGTTGAGGATGCCTCATGTCTCTGCGCTCCCGACGATGTGGAGGGATGGGCAACGGGAATACGACGTGCGTTAACCGACCCGTCTTATCGCGAAAGGATGCAAATTTATGGTTTTGAACGAGCTGCTTTATTTTCATGGGAGCGTGCGGCACAGCAGTTGCGCACGATATATGCGGAGGCGGTCGAGGATTCACGAGGCTGAAAGTCAACATGGCAAATTTTTCAGAAAACTATTACACGCCTTACCAGTCGGCAAAGCTAGCTTTGCGACGGTTCGTGCGTGACCGTTTGCGGCTGAGCCCCAAAGTGCCTTGGTTGTTTCGGCGGGTGCGTAACTTGGTTGAGGGCGCTCGGGTGCTCGACGCGGGCTGTGGTACCGGTGGCTTGCTGGAACTCATGGAGCGCGAAAATCCACGGATTGCAGCCTATGGGGTCGATATCGGTCATCCGCCGTTTTTTTTGCCGGTCGGCACATTTTTGAGCGGTTCGGTGTCCGAACTTCCGTTCGTCGATGACCGTTTCGATGTGGTAACCTGTTCCCATGTAATCGAGCACCTCTCGGACCCCGCATCCTGTGTACGAGAGTTATTGCGTGTCTGCCGTCCAGGCGGCTGTGTCTATCTTGAAGTGCCGTCACCCCGTGCGGCCTGGTTTCCATTCTTTAACGTCTTTTGGGATGATCCGACCCACGTGCGGCCTTATTCGCGGATCGGACTGTGTCGGCTATTGGAGATGCAAGGGGCGCAGGTTGTAAAGAGTGGTACCAAACGATCGCTGCCGGCCGTGATCTTCGGACTTCCTTACGTATTTATCGGTTCGCTCATGGGAGATCCGCAGGCGAAATCGATGTTCGCGATCTACGCCTTTGGTTTTTCGGTGTATGCGGTCGCGGAGAAGTCGCATTACCATGAAATTTAGGCGCATTGCAGCGCAACCATGGTTTCGGCTGGCGCTGCTCGGGTTCTTCGTTGCCGGTGCGGTCTGGCTGTTGCGGCAGCGGCCGGAACAACTCGCTTTGCTTGCTCGGATCAGCCCGCGCGAGTTCACGGTATTGCTTTTGGTGAGCCTGCTCTCCTTCAGCATGACCGCGACAGCCTCCTGGTATCTGCTGGGGGTGCTTGGAACCGGGATCAGTTGGTCTGAGAATCTGGCGTTAACCTTTCTTGCGAATTTCCTGAATTATTTCTCCCCCGGCCAGCCCGGACTCGGTGCCAAAGCCCTTTACCTAAAACGCACCATGAATACCAGCTATACCGATGTCGCGGTGTTGACTGCAACCAATGCGATTTTGATGCTGAGCGTAACCGGGGTGAGCGGTCTTTCCATTGTTGCCTGGCTCGCCATCCGGCGCGGTCTTATTTTGCATGAACTGGGAATCGTAAGTTTGACGAGCATAGCCCTGGCTGCCGTTTTACCGGTTTTGGCCAGGGTCTTGCCTCCGCCTACGGATGGGCTTGGAGGCTGGCGTCGGCTCGTTGGCAATGGCTGGAACGGTTGCCGACGGTTGTGGTCGCGACCGCGTGTGCTTGCGACCTCCACCCTGATTGTCCTCTTGCAGTATGCCGTCAGTGCGGTTTCGATAATGCTTAGTTATGCGTTGGTCGGCAAGGGACTTGACTATCTTCCGGCCTTCCTGATCGCGGCGTTTCTTTCGGTCGCGAATCTGTTTCCCGTCACCCCGAACAATATCGGTGTTTTTGAACTGGTGCTGGCCACCGCGGCGCAGCTTTCGGGGGCGGAGTTCTCTGTTGGTTTGATCGCCGCCGGTATTCTGCGGCTGTATCATCTGTTGCTTTGTGTCCTGGCGCTCCCCTTTGTCAGCTGGAAGCTCCATCGTCATTGAGTTGTGTTGACGTTCCGTCGGGTGGCAGGAGTTACCCCATGTGCTGAGATGAAGCGCCTTGCCGATACCGGCGCCGAGCGCCGGTTTTATTGCAGAAGCCTAGTGGCCCGCAAAAAGGCCTTCCAGTTGGCGCGGAGGCCGTAGCGAAGTGAAAAACGCAGATTGTCCTCCCCGTAGCAGGAAAGCCAGCAGCCGGGACATTTCTTCTCTCTGATCAGACGTCTGACCTGCCGCGCTTTATCCGACCACCAGAGGGAAGCCACGGATTCGGCTTTGAGGTTGCCGATCACCGCGGTCTTGCCCATGATCGGACATAGCGAAAGATCGCCGTTGGGCAGGATCTTGCCCTTGTAATAGCCCTCAATACAGGGGACAGGGTAGAAGTGGGGGCTTTGGTAGTAAGCCGGAATCATTTCCAAATACATGCGGGTGTTGGCCATATGTCTGGGCGTGTTTGTTTGGGTCAGGCCGTCCAGCGCCTTTTGTAAGGCGGCCTGATAATGCGGTTCTGCAAGCCGATTCCACTGCGCATCATCCCAATCCTTTGAAAAACCATAGCGTTGCATCGCCGTGAAGCGGAAGCCGTGCAGGCCGTTTTGCCTGGCCAGTTCCAGTAGCTTGGGAATCTGGTCAAGGTTGTCATGGCGGATGACCGCACCGGCCGATACGCGGTGGAAGCCTTTCTCCTGCAAGAGCCTGATCGATTGGAGCACCCGTTCCAGACCGTTTTTTACCCCTCTGATTTCCTGGTACTGTTGCGGGTCGGTGGTATCGATGGAGAAGATAATCGAAGTCGGGGCTATTTCCGCCAGTTGGCTGGCGAGAGACTCATTGATGGCCAGGCCGTTGGAGTTTATGGAAAAGGTGAAGCCCAGTTCTTTGCTGAAACGCAGGATGTCCAGGGCATCGGGCCGGGTGAACACCTCGCCTTCGGCCGAGAAGCTGATCACCCGCACTCCAAATTGTTTCAGATCCCGCAGGATGGTGCAGATATCTTCATAAGTCAGTTCTCCGGCCACGTTGGGGTTTTTCCAGAAGTCACACATCTGGCAGCGGGAATTGCAGCGGGAGGTGAGGTAGAAGGCAAAGACCGTCGGTTTGGTAAAGGGTGTCCCGGTCGCGAAGGAAAGGGGGAGGGCGACAATGTTCCACAGTTCGCGGAGGTAGAGTGCGAAAGTTTCTTTTTTCATGATTTTTCTCTTACTACTTTAGTTGCGATCACCAGGACACCCGCGCCCTTGTCGGGACGGCTGTTGCGGCCCAGCCACGCCATGGCGTTGAGCAGCGGGAAGAGCAGGGCGTAGAGTGGCCGATTTTTTGCCTCGGCCCTGGTGATGGCGTAGGAGATGTTGTTGGAAACCGTTTCCAGCCAGCCATACGTGTAGAATATTTTTTCGATTTGCAGGCCTGCCGCCGTCACCATGCCGGCGATGCTTTCGAGGCTGTAGCCGGGTCGGAAATGGCCGGGAACGGAAAAATTTTCGCGAAAACGAAACAGGAACCACCGGCGCTCGGCGCCTGGAACATGGAGTACAAGGCAGCCGCCCGGTCGCAGGGCCCGAGTCAGGCCGTGTAAGGCCCGGTGGTCGTCTGCGATGTGTTCGAGGTTGTCCACCGAGAGCACCAGGTCGAATTCTTCGCGGTAAGGGAGATTGGCTACGTCCTGGCAACGGAAATCGATATTGGCAAGCCCAGCCTTTTGGGCAATGGCACGGTTGGTCGCCAACTGTGTCTTATCCATGTCAACGCCCACCACTGTTGCGGTAGAGAATTTTTTGGCCAGTTCAAAGGTGAAGACCCCGCGGCCGCAGCCGGCATCAAGAATTTCATGGGGTTGCCCAGTGCAGTGGGGGAGGATCCGGCGCAGCCGGATGCGCAGGCCATTGACCGGGACCCCCATGAGCCGGATGTAAAGCCGTTCCAGAGCCCCGATGGTGGGGGCAAGGGCCAGTTCGTCGCCGATCATTGTCTCTCCCTCCCGCAGGCCGTTGTCCTCCGCGGCGATGGGGGCAGGCTGGCGGCCTGCCGCCAGGCGGCCAGCCCCCGGAACATCCAGCCGTTGCACCAGCGCAGCAGGGTGAATTTTTTTATCCGCCGCGGTCCTTGCTGGTAATAAAAACGCCCCTCGGGATGATAGAGGGTGGCCAGCGCCCAAGCCGCGATCCGTTCCGGCAGGCCCTGGTACTCGTAGCCGTTTTGGTGGGCCAGGGAAAAGGTGAGCAACCCCTGGGCGGCGCCGTGGACGTCGTGGGGGAAATCGCGGTCGCTCATCCAGCGGGGCGAGCCGTCGGCGTTGAAGAGCTGCTGGGCGTAAAAGTCGAGCCCTTTTTCATACACCGGCTGCCATTGCCAGTCATCGGTTGCGGCCATGTAGCGCCACAGGGCGTCGAGGATAAAGCCGGTGTGGTAGTTGTCGTGGCGGATCAGCGAGTCGCCCGGCGGAT
>JAOUHH010000314.1 GCA_029865195.1 Desulfobulbaceae bacterium | reverse complement strand
TGCCCGCGCCCGGAAGATTCAGCGTTTCCTCTCTCAGCCGTTCACCGTTGCCGAGGTATTCACCGGCATGAAGGGCAAGTATGTCAAGGTTGAGGATACCGTGCGCGGCTTCAAGGAGATCCTTGAGGGCAAGCATGACGATCTGGCCGAGACCGCTTTCTATATGGTCGGCTCCATCGAGGAGGCCATCGAGAAGGCCAACAAGGAAAAGGCAGCAGCCTAAGTCCATATCGCGGATTGCTTGAGGCGGCCGGGACAACCTCACTGACGGCCGGCCGCCTTCACAACCCGTTTTGCACACAGAGGGATACCAATGGCAGAGAAGATACAACTAGAAGTGGTTACTCCCAAGGGGGCCGTCTTCAGTGATGCGGTTGATATTGTCACCGCGCCCGGCTATGGCGGTGAATTCGGTGTTCTCGCCAATCACGCCCCTTTTCTGAGCACCATCAAGACCGGCGTCCTGAGTTTCAAGAAGGACGGCGTCGAGGATCTGATGATGGTGAGCGGCGGCTTCTGCGAGGTCTCCAACAACAAGCTGACCTTCCTCGTCGAGTCGGCGGAACGCGGCGGCGAGATCGATGTTGATCGTGCCCTGCGCGCCAAGGAGCGGGCTGAGAAACGGCTGGCGCAGGCGCAGTCGCAGCAGGAGAAGGTCAATCGGGCCAGGGCGGAGGGTGCCTTGCAGCGCGCCGTTTCCCGTCTGAAGGCCGCCGAGCGGCAGGCCAAATAAGGCTGTAGCTTAAACCAAGCGTTGTTGTAAGAACAAAAAAGGCCGTGCACTCTGCACGGCCTTTTTTTTATTGCCCATCGGGCAAGGTGGCGAAGGGCTTCGTCACGCCTTTTCGGAGAGGTTGGCCTCGATGACGAACTCACCGGCATCGGTCTTGAACGGGATGAGGATGGTGGGCTGATCGGAATAGTGGGATATCTCCACCCCCTTGCCGACCACCATGGTCGGGGTGGCAAGGTCGAATTTGTGGTTGAGTTTGGCGAGTTCGGCCTTGGCGCCGCCGCAGATCATGTTGGTGAGCTCGCCCACCGCATCGACGATCTCGTCATCGATCTTGGCCTTGGGTTCTTCCATCAGCATGTTAGCGACAATCTTCAGGATGCACTTCTCGCTGAAACTCACCACCATGGTGCCGGAAACGGTTTCCGATGCCATGCCGATGATGCCGGTGACCTCGCCATAGGTGGTAGCGCCGTCCTTCAGTTTGGGCTTCTGTGCCTGCACCGGTGTTTGCGCCATGGTTTCGATGACATTCTTGGTGGCATTCAGGAAGGGGTTTATGAATTCGGCCTTCATCATTTTCAACCTTGTCTATGTCGAGGTAGTTAGAAGGAAATCTTTCATTAACTCTATAAGTTAGGCCAGTCTAGCATAAAGGAATAATGGATGCTAAACCTTTTTTCGGGAAATCTCCAGCTCCTTGGTTGAAATGGTATTGATGGCAGCAATCTCGTCAAGCGTCGCCGGTGCAAAGGATTTCCTCGCCTGACTGCATTATATGGATGAAATGATGTGCAAAACATATTACATTTTGGAGCCTTCTAACGAGCCGTATTGATGAACTTTTTGAATTAAATCCGCTGTCGGCGGATTGCATTTTTGAGGAGGAACGAATGGATAGCAAGGAGCGGATGGCAATACCCAGGCAGAAAACCACCGAACTCGCCCCAGGGGAGCGGATCACCAACTTCAACGAGGTGGTCGCCGGTTATGATCATGAGACAGTCCTGCGCGAGGCGGATCGTTGCCTCCAGTGCAAGAAGCCGAAATGTCGCGAGGGGTGTCCCATCCATAACGATATCCCCGGCTTTATCTCCCTGCTCCGCGAGGGCAAGATCGAGGAGGCGTACTGGCTAGACCGGGAAACCAACTCCCTGCCCGCCATCTGTTCCCGGGTCTGCCCCCATGAATTCCAGTGCGAGGGCTCGTGCATCCGTGGCAAGAAGGGTGAGCCGGTGGCCATCGGCATGATCGAGCGCTATATCGTCGACTGGATGGTCGCCAACAACAAGCCGATCCTCAAGCCTTGCGCGCTCCCTAAGGATAAAAAGGTCGCCATTGTCGGCTCCGGCCCGGCCGGTATGACCGCCGCCTATATCCTGGCCCATGCTGGCTACCCTTGCACCATTTTCGACAGCCTGCCGGAGGTTGGCGGCATGTTGAGCATGGGCATCCCCGCCTATCGCCTGCCGCGCAACATTATCAACGCCGAGTTCGATTCACTGCGCAACTGTGGGGTCAAGATCGTCCCCAACGTCACCATCGGCAAGGATAAGACCATCGCCGATCTGAAGGCGGAAGGGTTTTCCGCCGTCTTTATCGGCGTCGGCGCCCATCTGAGCCGCAAGCTCGGCATCGAAGGCGAGGATCTCGGCGGCGTGCTGCACGGGGTAGATTATCTGCGGCGGGTCAACCTGGGCGAAAAGCTCAACATCGGCCGCAATGTCGTGGTCTGCGGCGGCGGCAATGTCGCCATCGACTGTGCCCGGACGGCGCTGCGCACCGGCTCCGATAAGGTGTTCATCCTCTATCGCCGCACCAAGGCCGAGATGCCAGCCTCGCAGGCCGAGGTGCATCATCTTGAGGAAGAGGGGGTCAAGATCGAGATGCTGGCCGCACCGGTCAAGATCCATGGCGAGAACGGTCGGCTCACCAAGATCGAATGTATCCGCATGGAGTTGGGTGAGTGCGACGCCTCCGGCCGCTGCCGGCCGGTTCCCAAGGATGGCTCGAACTTCATGATCGAGGCCGATGCCATCATCCCGGCGATCAG
>JAOUHH010000313.1 GCA_029865195.1 Desulfobulbaceae bacterium | reverse complement strand
GCTTCACCGAGATCATGAAACCGTCAATCCCCTGTTGGTCGTTTTCGTAAACGCTTGCCTGCAGAACCCGGCGCGGATTCTCGATGGCGTACCGGTAGTCCTGTTCCCGCCGGATATGGCTCACCACCATTTCCAGTTCACCCATCCCGTCCACATCGGCGAGGGTTGCTTTCCGCACCCGCTCCTGTCCCGCCACCGGGGGGGCCGTCAGGCCCTTTTGGGGCACCGTGAGCACCATATCCTGATAGACGACCCTTGGGATAAAGCCTGAGCGGTTGTAGAGGGAGAAGGAGTCCATGTTGATGGCGCTGCTGGCAATCCGGCCAGCCTTATAGCCGTTGTTGTCAATGTAGTCGGTGATGTGGTTGACGAGGGCCCGCCCCACCCCCTTGCCGAGGTAGTTGGGATGCACGCTCATGATCCCCAGCGAGACGTGGTGTTCCCGGGGATGATAGAAGCAGGAGCCCATCATCCGGCCGCTTGCGGGCTCGAAGGCGGCAACGCTGCAGCCCGGGCTCAGGTCGGTGTAGATATTGTAGAAGATAGCGGTGTCGTGGGGATTGCAGGTGAAGTAGTCGCGGCACCAGCCATGCTTCCAGTACCAGAAGTTGAAGGAGACATAGAGCAGGTCGGCGTGTTCGGTGACATCCTCATGGGTCAATGGGCGTAGAATCATACGATGGGCCTCCGGCGGCGGTGGACGGTCCGGGTTTGTGAGCCGCCGTGATGCCGGTCGGTATGGCAGCGGCTCAGATTGTATGTATCTTAGCCAAATTCGATGACGGACTGCAAAAGGAATGCAGGTGGCGGGTATTTTTTTTGTCAGGAAAGAGGTCGAAGCCAAGCGCTGTTCCGGTTTTGCCGATTGGCAGTCTACCCCTGTTTCCTTTTCTTCATCGCAAAGAGGCTTCTGATATAGAGGGTCTCCACCTTCGTGCGCGCCCATGGGGTGCGGCGCAGGAGCTTGAGGCTTGAGCTGATGCTGGGGTCCTTGGTGAAGCAGTTGATGGGGATCTTCTCGCCCAGCTTCTGCCAGCCGTAATGCTCCACCAGTTGGGTGACGATCATCTCCAGGGTGACCCCGTGCAGGGGGTTGCTCTTCTGGGGCGTGGTCATGCGGTGTGGCCCTCCAGGGCCAGGTGGAGTTGGCGGCCCACCCAGGCGTCGGTGGCGGCGTACTGGATCTGCTGGGCGGTGAGGACATCCTTGGCCCAGTTGGAGGTCTGCGCCCCCTTGGCGATCCGAAAACCCAGCAGTACGGCGGCCAGTCCCCGCAGGCCGTGGTTCTTGATCCCCGCTTTTTTAGCGATCTCGCCGAGATCCTCAAAGCCCGCGGCCTTGAAGTGGGAGAGTTTTTTTAGTTCGCTGATGTCGTATTTGAGGCTCACCCCGGCCTTGGTCACCGCTGGGTCGGCGAGCAGGTCGCGCAGCGGCGCGGCCAGCCCCAGATGGTTGAGCTGGAAGATGAAGACCTCGTGCTCGTTGGCCAGCTGGAGGAGGGAGGGCAGGTAGCTTTCGCCCTTGGTGTAGGCGGGGCGGGTTTCGGTGTCGAAGCCCAGGAGGCGATGGCCGTCGAGTCTTTCCAGCGCCGCGGTCAACTCGTCCTGGGTGCGGACCACGCTCACCGGTCCGGTCCATCGGCCGATGGGGCAGTTGTTGATCTCGTCCTTGCGCATCGGCCGGTCAAAGCCCGGCCGGCCTGTTTCGCTGTGTGTCATCTGTTGCGGTATCCGTCTGCGTAGATTGCGGTTTTTGAGGTGAGGGGCAGTTGTCCGGGGCATCATACGATGCTTTACCGCTTTTTGCCACCTCGGGTTGTGCGTCTGTGCGTAAGGGCCTTGGCATGCCGTTGTCGGTCGCCCGGCGGCAACGCTCCTTACGTCGATGGCATCAGTTGTTTCTGCCGCCGCGATTGGTCTTCGGGGCTGCGCTTTTGCGCGGCTGTCGGTCCCGTCCGCGCGGCGGTTGCCGCCTGCCCGCCGCCTTGGCTTCTTCTCCCGGCCGGGTCTTGCCGTCGCGGGGGAACGTTTCCCCGGTGCGCTGTTGCGCCGCCGGTTTCTGTTTCGGTTTTTTGGGTTTCTTGGCCTTCGTTTTCGTAAGCTGGGTGAGCGGCACCGGGTGGGTGGGGACAAAGCCGGTCTCGATCTCGCGGGGCAGCAGCTTGCGGAGCAGGGCTTCGATGTTGGCGAGCAGCGGCGCCTCGTCGGCGCTGACCAGCGAGATCGCCTCCCCCTGCAGGCCGGCCCGGCCGGTACGGCCGATGCGGTGGATGTAATCCTCGGCGACCTTGGGCAGATCGAGGTTGACCACCAGCGGCAGGTCGTGGATGTCGATGCCCCGGGCGGCAACGTCGGTGGCAACCAAGACCTGGATGGCGCCGCCCTTGAAGTCGTCCAGGGTGGCGGTGCGCTGGCCCTGGCTCTTGTCGCCGTGGATCGCCGCCGCCTCGATCTGCGCGCGGTGCAGTTCACGGGTCAGACGGTCGGCGCCTTCCCTGGTGCGGACGAAGACCAGCGCCTGCCCCTGGCCCTTGTTGCGCAGGAGATGGCAGAGCAGGCGGCTTTTCTTCCCCTTGTCGACCTCGTAGATATATTGCCGCACGCCTTGGGCTGCCGAGTTGCGCGGGCTTGCCTCGATCCGGACCGGATTCTTGAGCAGTTTGCCGGTGAGGGCGCGGATGTCGCTTGAGAAGGTGGCGGAAAAGAGCAGGTTCTGGCGCTTTTTCGGCAGCAGGGCGAGGATCTTGGCGATGTCGACGCTGAAGCCCAGGTCGAGCATCCGGTCCGCCTC
>JAOUHH010000088.1 GCA_029865195.1 Desulfobulbaceae bacterium | reverse complement strand
CCCGACAGCCTTCGGTGATGCGGTTGAGGCGGATCAGCGGGGTGTTGCCGACGGTCTCGGTGATGCTGTTGTGGATGTTCTGCATAGTTTCGCCCTGATGGAGGTTGTTCGTGCAAACAATTGGAGGGTTTTTGTTATAGGTCTATTTGGTCTGTTGTAGCCGAAGCGGCAGGTTCGGTCAAGGCGTCGATGGCCGAGGGGCGGGTGGCGCGGTCGATGGGGATGGCCGGGGCGATCTCCTTCTGTAGGGAGGGGTCGAGTTCCTGGAATTTTCGCGCCGTGACCAGCACCCGGCTTTCAAGGGAGCCGGCAGTGCGGTTGTAAGCGTCCACGGTCCGGTCGAGCCCCTTGCGGATGTCCTGGAAATGGCCGGCCAGGGTGTGCAGCCGTTCGTAGAGGGTTTTGCCCAGATCGCCGATGGCCTGGGCGTGTTCGGCGATATGCTCCTGTCGCCAGCCGTAGGAGACGGCACGGAGAAGGGCGATGAGGGTGGTGGGGGTGGCAAGGATCACTCGCTGGTTGACCCCGAACTCGATCAGCTCCGGGTCCTGTTCCAGGGCGGCGCTGAAGAAGTTCTCGCCGGGGAGGAAGAGGACCACGAATTCCGGCGAGGGCTGGAATTGCTCCCAGTAGGCCTTGCCGGCCAGCTGGGTCAGATGGGTGCGGATCTGGGCGGCGTGGGCCTTCATGCATTGCTTGCGCACCTGCTCGTCTTCCGTGTCCAGGGCCTCCAGGTAGGCATGCAGGGCCGCCTTGGAGTCGACGACGATATTCTTGCCGTTGGGCAGCTTGATCAGCATGTCGGGGCGCAACCGCCCTTGGCCGGTGGTGGCGGTCTCCTGCTCGATGAAGTCGCAGTGCTGGACCATGCCGGCCATTTCCACCACCCGTCGCAACTGGATTTCCCCCCAGCGGCCGCGCACGGTGGGGGTGCGCAGCGCCCGCACCAGGTTGCTGGTTTCGCCCTGCAGCCGCGCCTGGCTGGTGGCCAGCGATTTGACCTGTTCGGTGAGGCCGGAGTAGGCCTCGAGCCGGTCCTTTTCGACCAGCCGCAGTTGCTCATCCACCTTTTTGAGGGATTCGGTCAGGGGCTTGACCAGTTCGTTGATGGATTGCCGGCGCAGATCCAGTTCGCCTTTGGCCTTTTCCTGAAAGGAGCCCATGGTCGCCTTGGCAAGTTCCAGGAAGGACTGGCTGTTGTTCTTGAAGATATCGGTGGAGAGCGCCTTGAAGCTGTCGGAGAGTTCCTGGCGGGCGTTTTCGAGCAGTTGTTGCTCGGCGACGAAACGTTTCTCCATTTCGTCGAGGCTGGTCTTAAGGGCCATGTTTTCCCCGTGCAGCCGGGTGTTGGTGGCCGCCGCATCCTGCAGTTGCGGTTCAAGGCGGTTATGGATCGTCTCTTTCAGTTCGGCGAGTTGCGCGTCCTTGCCGGTCAGCCGTTCAATGAGGATGGCGTGTTCGCGCTCCACCTCGCCAAGTAACGATTGGCTGTCGGCGAGGCGCTGTCGGGCAAGGACGAGGGCTGCGCCGATGCCGACGGCAAGGCCGAAAAGAAAGGGGACGATGCGGGGCGCGAGGTCGATGGGCATGGGTCGGGCGCGGAGGGTTCCCTGATGATTAATCGGAGCGGCGGGGGGACTCCCCACTTGTTTTTTTGTTCCTGAAGACAGTACCATACACAAAATACGACGATCAGGCAATTTTGTGCGTCATCAGTCTTGGCGATGGGCGGTTGACGTTTGTTTAGGAAAACCTTAAATTGTATCCCGCAGATCGTAAAAAAGACTGTCGTCCTTGACCCAGGTCAATGGAGAGCGGGCGGCGGCCGGTTATCCTGCCCCGAACAGGGATGTGCGAGTTCGCCGGTGTTGCGGCGTTAATTTTGAATCAACAAGTTTTGCATCGAGGAGGGCGTTATGTTGAAGGACGGTGAAAAGGGCGCGGTTTTGCAGCGCGACAAGGAGACGTATGCGGTGGTGCCGCATACCCCGCTTGGCATTGTAACCCCGGCGCAGTTGCGGAAGATCGCTGATGTGGCGGAAAAATACCAGGCCAAGGCGTTGAAGCTGACCAGTGTCGGTCGGGTCGCGATGGTGGGCTTTAAGGAAGAGGACATCGACGCGGTTTGGCGCGAGCTTGGTATCCCCCCCGGCGCGGCGGTGGGGCTCTGTGTGCGCAGCATCAAGGCCTGCCCCGGTACCACCTTCTGCCGGTTGGGGCAGCAGGATGCGGTTGGTTTGGCGCTGGAGCTGGACAAGCGGTATCATGGCTTCGAGCTGCCCGGCAAGTTCAAGATCGGGGTGGCCGGCTGCCCCAACCAGTGCGCCGAGACCTCGGTCAAGGATCTGGGATTTTACGGCAAGGCCAAGGGCTGGACGATGCTGGTCGGCGGCAACGCCGCATCGCGGCCGCGGCTGGCCGACACCGTGACGGAGAATCTTTCCGACGAACAGGCGATGGCGATGGCGGACAAGGTCATCCATTTCTTCAAGGAAAACGGCAAGAAGGGCGAACGGATCGGCCGCACCATCGACCGGCTCGGCGCGGATGTATTCCGTAAGGCGCTGGGTCTGTAGGGCTGGGGTGGCGCTTTTGTCCTATTAGTCGTTGACAGACCGACAATATTTGGTAAAGTAGTCAGATTTTCTTGATCGATATGGGCCTATAGCTCAGTTGGCTAGAGCCACCGGCTCATAACCGGTCGGTCCCTGGTTCGAGTCCAGGTGGGCCCACCATGAGTGGAAGCGCCCGGGCAACCCGGGTTGATGTTTTGATATTTGACGCGGTGGCAGCAGCGTGGCCGACATTGGGTGTTGGCGCCTCTCCTCCGACGGAGCAACGTGTAAAGATTGAACCAGCGGCGTCCGCAATTAAACATTCGCCTGTTGACAAACGGAATAAAACCCGCAGAGGGTCATGGAAAAGGTGCAGCCGGAAACGGTCTGCACCTTTTTTTATGGCCCGCTCGGGCGCGGAGGTGCCTGGGATGACGGATTCGGCCGTGCTGGATGTCCGTACCCTGGTTGCCGTGCTGGACGAATTGGCGGCTTTTTCACTGGCCGAGAGTTGGGACAACGTCGGCCTGATGGCCGGGGATCCGGCGCAGCGGGTGCGGGCGATCATGGTTGCACTCGATCCCACCGAGGAGGTTCTGGACGAGGCGGTGGCGAACGGCTGTAACGTGCTCGTCACGCACCATCCCTTGATCTTTAAACCGTTGAAATCGCTCCGAACCGACGAGCTGGTGGGGCGCCTGCTGATGCGTGCCATGGTGGCGGGCATAGCCGTGATCGCCTGTCATACCAATCTCGATCTGGCAGGCGGCGGGGTGAACGACGTGCTTGCTCGTCGCCTCGGGTTGCGGGATGCCAGGCCGCTTGGTGGCGACGTTGGTGACGGCGGCGGCTTTGGGCGGATCGGCTCCCTGCCGGAACCGGTTCCGGGCCAGGAGATGCTTGTCCGCATTGCCCAACTGCTCGGGGTGGCGGCCCTTGCCTATGCCGGGCCCCTGCCGTCGGTGGTTTCGATGCTCGGGGTATGTGGCGGCAGCGGTTCCGAGTTGGCCACGGATATGCACCGGTTGGGCGCGCAGATGTATGTGACCGGCGAGGTCAAGCACAGCACCGCCCGATGGGCCGAAGCGGTCGGCTTTTGTGTGGTCGATGGCGGGCATTTCGCCACCGAGAATCCGGTGGTGCCGGAGTTTGCCGCCCTTGTTCAGCGCACCTTGGCGGGCCGCGGACTGGCGATTGCGGTCAGGGCGGCGACGGCGCAGGGTAATCCATTTACGCATTTTTTTGCCGGGTGATCGGCGGTTGTTTTGAGAAGAAAGGAGCGGTTGGACATTGTTCGCGGGAGATAATTCAGGCGGATTTTTTATAATTTTACCCAAATAGATACATCAAGGAGAGAGCTTTGAAAGTGGATATTGGAAATTTGTTGCAGTTGCAGTCCATTGATCTTGAGATCGGCAGGCTGGAGGAGGAGATGGCTGAAGGGGCGGCGGATATCGAGGCGCGCCAGAAATCCATCGCTGCCCGGCAGGCAAGCATTGTCGAACTTGAGGGGAAACTGGCGATTTGTGAAACCCGCCGCCGGGAACTGGACGGCGAGGTGGAAGACGAGACGGCCAAGATCAAGGAGCGGCAGACCAAATTGATGAATGTCCAGACCAACCGTGAATACCAGAGTCTGCTCAAGGAGATCGAGGACGGCAAGCGTGGCGTCAAGCTGCGCGAGGATGAGACCGTCCAGTTGCTCGAGCAGGTCGAACTGATTCAGGGGCGTCTCTCCGAGCAGAAGAATCTCTGTGAGGCCGAGGAGAAGCTGTTGGCCGAGGCCAACGCGAAGGTGGCGACCCTGACCGAGGACCTCACCGCGCAGAAGAGCAAGGTGGTCAAGAGCCGTGAAGCCAAGGCCAAGGATGTTGACGCCGCCCTGCTCAAGCGCTACGAGCTGCTCCGCTCCCGCCGCAACGGCCAGGCCCTGGCCGGGGTGACCGACGGGGTCTGCAAGGGCTGTTACATGAATATCCCGCCGCAGCTCTATATCGAGCTGCAGAAGGCGGAGCAGATGCTCTCCTGCCCGAGCTGCAACCGGATCATGTTCCACGAGAAGGCGGAGGCGTAAGCCTTCCTGTTGTATTCGACACGGATTTGAGGAGTGGGCGCATGGTCGCTGTCCGCCTTCGGGCGGGCAGAGGAAAGTCCGAACACCGCAGGGCAAGGTGGTTCGTAACACGAACTGGGGGCAACCCTAAGGAAAGTGCCACAGAAAATATACCGCCGGGCAACCGGTAAGGGTGAAAAGGCGAGGTAAGAGCTCACCGCCTTCATGGTGACATGGAGGGCATGGCAAACCCCACCTGGTGCAAGACCAAATAGGGAAACGTTTGAGGGCGGCTCGTCCGAGGTTTCCGGGTAGGTTGCTAGAGGCGCCGGGCGACCGGCGTCCCAGTTAAATGATCATGGCCCGCTTCGGCGGGTACAGAATTCGGCTTATAGCCCACTCCTTTTTTTTACCGCCAACCCGTCGCGCCGTCCCAGGTTGCGGCGGGTTGGCCATTTCAGGCGCCTATGTCCAAGACCATAGCCATCATCCCCGCCGGCGGCAGCGGCCAGCGCATGGGGTTGCCGCGGCCCAAGCAGTTTTACGAGCTGGCCGGCTGCCCGGTGCTGATCTATACCCTGAAGGCCTTTCAGGCCGCCGACGGCATCGACGGGATCATCGTCGTGGCCCCGGTCGATTACCTTGCCGAGGTCGAGAAGATGGTGGCGGCCTACGCCCTCGACCGGGTTCTCAAGGTGGTGGCCGGCGGCGCGACCCGGCAGGATTCGGTGCGGGCCGGGGTGAACGCGGTTCCGGCCGGGACATCGTACGTGGCGGTGCATGACGGGGCGCGGCCCTTTGTCGGCAAGGCGTTGATCGAGGCGTGCGTGCGACGGGCCAAGGAAACCGGGGCGGCCCTGGCCGCCGTGCCGGTGCGCGATACCCTGAAGACCGTGGCCGTGGAGGATCTCGTCGTCAACACCGTTGACCGCAGTGTCCTCTGGCAGGCCCAGACCCCGCAGGTGGTGCGCCTTGAGTTGTTGCAAAACGCCTACCGGGTTGCCGATGCCGACGGTTTTGTCGGCACCGATGAAGCCTCGCTCCTCGAGCATGCCAACTGCCCGGTGCGGGTGGTGGAAGGCTCGGAGCGAAATCTCAAAATCACCCGCCCCGAAGACCTGCGGATTGCCGAGGCCCTGCTGATGAGTGATGCAAAACAGACCAGCGAGCATTTCCCCCGCGTCGGTCACGGCTATGACGCGCATCGGCTGGTGGCCGACCGACCCCTGATTCTGGGCGGGGTCACCATCCCCCATGCCCTTGGCCTGCTCGGCCATTCCGACGCCGATGTCCTCACCCATGCCCTCTGCGACGCCATCCTCGGCGCCGTCGGCGCGGGCGATATCGGCCGCCATTTCCCGGATACCGATCCCCAGTACAAGGGGGCCGACAGCCTGAAGCTGCTCGCGCGGGTGATGGAGATCGCGGCCGAAAAGGGCTATCGGCTCGGCAACGCCGATATCACCGTCATCGCCCAGAAGCCCAAGCTTGCCCCCCACTTCCCGGCCATGCGCGGCAAGCTCGCCGCCGTCTGCGGGGTGAGCGAGACGGCGATCAACCTCAAGGGCACCACCACCGAGAGGATGGGGTTTGCCGGCCGTGAGGAGGGGATCGCCGCTCACGCGGTGGTGATGATGGTCAGGGGGTAGCTCGCCTCGATGGTGTGGATCGCCCCCTTGGCGGAGAGGGTGCTCTCGTAGAGGTGGAATTCCTCCACCGCCCAGGCATCGGTGGTAAAGAGGGCGTTGCCGGCCAGGAAGTTGGTGAGCCGGGTGAGGGGTGTTTCCTGCAGCCGGGCGATGGTGATGTGCGGCGCGAATTTCCGGTGTTCCGGTTCCAGCCCGAGATGCACCAGGGCGGCCTCTATCCGGTTGCGGAGATGGCCGAGGGGGTCGTTTGCTTCGATGCCCACCCACAGCACCCGGGGCGCCTTGCGGGGCGGGAAACAGCCGACGCCCTTGAGCCGCATGGCAAAGGGCGGCAGGTTGATCCCGGTCAAGGCCTCGCGGATCTCGCGGAAAAGCGCGCCATCCACCTCGCCGATGAAGCGCAGGGTCAGGTGCAGTTGTTCCGGCTTCACCCATCTGGCGCTGGGGAGCCCGCAACAGATCCCAGCCAGTTGTTCCTTGACCGGTTCCGGCAGGTCGATGGCGACAAACAGTCTCTGCATGGTCCCTCCTTGGGCCGCAAGCGCACGGTTGACAAGCTTTCACCTATAGAATAGTCTTGGCCGATTCTTTTTCCCATTCTTTTTCTCGCCCCGAGGGCAATGAACATGAACGGACCAACGCTCAACAATCGAATCTGTGTTTCCATTGCCGATCCGTCGGTGGATGTGGCCCTTGCCGCGGCCAGGAAGGCGGCGGAGTCGGCGGACGTGATCGAGATCCGCCTTGACAGCCTCACCGTACCGGCGGTGCAGCCCTTTATCGATGGGGTGGCGAAGCCGCTGCTCTTCACCTGCCGGCCGCAATGGGAGGGCGGGCAGTATGACGGCGAGGAGGTGGCGCGTATCGATTTGCTGGTCGAGGCCGTGCGTGCGGGAGCCGCGTATGTGGATATCGAGCTGCGGGCCGAGGAGGATTCCCGGCGGCGGTTGCTCGATGCCGCCAAGGGGAGCGCTTGCCGGGTGATCGTTTCCTGGCATGATTTCAAGGTGACCGCCTCGGAGCAGGGGCTGGGCAAGGTCTTTCAGCAGATGTACCGGAGCGGTGCCGATATCGGCAAGATCGTCACCACCGCCCGTGAATACCGCGATGTGTTGCGGGTTCTGAACCTGCAGGACGAGGCGGCGGAGATGGAGTTCCCCCTCATCGCCTTCTGCATGGGGCCGGTAGGGGTGATCAGCCGGGTTGCCACCTGCGGCCTGGGCGGCTACATGACCTATGCCTCCCCCGACGCCGGCGCGGCCACCGCCCCCGGGCAGATCCCGGTCGCTGCTCTGCGCCGGATGCTCACGGAGCTTGCCCATGCAGGTTGACGGCCGCACCGAGCTGTACGGGATCATGGGCGACCCGGTCGCCCATTCGTTGAGCCCGGCCATGCACAACGGCGCCTTTGCGCACCTGGGCATGAACCGGGTCTATGTCCCTTTTCCGGTCAAGGATGTGGCGGCGGCCCTGAACGGGTTTCGCGCCCTGCAGGTCAAAGGGGTCAGCGTCACCATCCCGCACAAGCAGGCGGTGATCGGCCATCTTGACGAGATCGATCCGGTGGCGGAGAAGATCGGTGCGGTGAATACCCTCAAGATCGATAACGGCAGGATCAAGGGCTACAACACCGACTGGCTTGGCGCCAACCGCGCCCTTGCGCAAGAGATGGCGCTGGCCGGCAAAAAGGTGCTGCTGCTCGGCAGCGGCGGTTCGGCGCGGGCCATCGGTTTCGGGCTTTTGGAGGCCGGGGCCGAGGTGGTGATCGCCAGCCGCACGCAAGGCACCGGCGAGGCGCTGGCCGGGAGCCTCAAATGCCCCTGGCTTCCCCTGGCGGCAGCGGAGAAGATGGCTGCCGACGCCCTGGTCAACGCCACCTCGGTGGGGATGGGGGCGCAGGCGGGAGACAGCCCGGTTGCCGCCGCGGCGCTGGCGAATTTCCCGGTGGTGATGGATATTGTGTATGCGCCGCTAGAGACCAGGCTGCTGCGCGAGGCGCGGGCGGCGGGTTGTAAAACCGTCGATGGCCTGGCTATGCTTCTCTTGCAGGGGGCGGCGCAGTTTGAGTTGTGGACCGGGGTGGACGCGCCGGTCGAGGTGATGCGCGAGAGGTTGCTGGACGGCCTGTCCGGCAGATAATCATAGACGAAACGGATAACTACGTGAAAGAGATCAAGCCGCTTGACAAGATGGATGTCACCGTCCGGGTGCCGGGCTCGAAAAGTATTACCCAGCGGGCGTTGATCGCCGCCGCCCTTGCCGATGGCGAGTCCGTCCTGCGCGGGCCGCTGGCCAGCGAAGACACCCATTACACCGCCACCGCCCTGCGGGCGATGGGGATGGAGATCCACGAGGAAGCCGACTGCTGGCGGGTGATCGGCAACGGCGGCAGGATCGCCACCCCGGTTGGCGAGATCTTCCTCGGCAACAACGGCACCGCCACCCGGTTTCTCACCTCGGTGGCCGCCCTCGGCCACGGTGAATTCCGGATCACCGGCGAAAAACGGATGGAAGAGCGGCCGATCAAGCCGCTGATGACCGCCCTGCAGGGCTGGGGGGTTGATATCGCAAGCGTCAAGGGCACCGGTTGCCCGCCGCTCCTGATCCGGGCGCACGGCCTCAACGGCGGCCCAACCCTGCTGCCCGAAGGCAAGAGCAGTCAGTACCTTTCCTCGCTGCTCTTGGTCGGGCCGTACGGCGCAAAGCCCGCGGTTCTCGAGGTGGCCGGCGAGGTGCTGTCGAAGCCCTACGTGACCATGACGCTCGCGGTGATGGATTCCTTCGGGATCAAGGTTGCCGCCAATGCCGAACTCAATCATTTCGAGATCCCACGGGGCAGGTATATTGCCCGCGATTACGCCATCGAGGGCGATGCCTCCAGCGCCTCTTACTTCTTCGCGGCGGCGGCGATCACCGGCGGCCGGGTGACGGTGGCCAACGTGCCCAAACCCTCGCTGCAGGGCGACGCGATCTTCGCCGAACTGATGGGGCGGATGGGCTGCACGGTGGAAAGCACCGGCGAGGGGATCACCGTCGTCGGTCCCAAAGAGCTGCGCGGCATCGAGGTGGATATGGGCGATTGCCCGGATGTGGCGCCGACCCTGGCGGTGGTGGCCTCGCGAGCCCACGGCCGGACGGTGATCAAGAACATCGCCCACCTCCGGATCAAGGAATGCGACCGGCTGGCGGTGATGGTGCGTGAGTTGGGCAAGCTCGGGGCCAGGGTGGAAGAACGGCCCGCCGAGATGATCATCGAAGGGCTGGGGCCGGATGCGCCGCCCATGCACGGCGCCGAGATCGAAACCTACAGCGATCATCGCATCGCCATGTGTTTCGCGGTGGCCGGCTTGGTGGTGCCCGGGGTCAAGGTGCTGGGCGAGGGGTGCGTGGCCAAGTCCTTCCCGGATTTCTGGGAAC
>JAOUHH010000312.1 GCA_029865195.1 Desulfobulbaceae bacterium | reverse complement strand
GCGGATCGGTGTAGAACCAGGCCCCGTAGTTGGTCTGCTGCGCCACCACGTAGCCCACCAGGCGGCGGGCGGTCTCCCGGAGGCTCTGATCGCCGGCAAGTTCACCGTACTGGGCCATTACCGCGCCGATCAGAATCGAGACATCCATGACCCGCATCCGCATGGGCATGGGCATGTAGGCAAGACACAACGCCTCTTGGTCGTCTCTCAAGACGGTGAGGTCGTTCATGAAGAAGCGGCAGGCGCTGCCCACTGTATCGAGGTATGCCGCGTTGCCTGTGGCCCGATAGGCAGCAAGGAGGGCCTCGCAGACAAAGGTGGTGACTACCGCGTTGGGAGTGTGGGGTGGCGCAAAAAATCCCAAATCCTGCCAGGGGTAAGGGTAGCCCCAGCAGGCCCCGGACCATGGGCCTGGACTCTTGACCGTGTCGAGCAGTTCGAGAAGTTTTTCAGCCTCTCTGAGGTGCCGCTCCTCGCCGTCTACCCGATAGCGGTCCAAGAGGCCCATGGTGAAAAGGGCAAGGCCTTTGGGGTTGACGGTTTTCGGCACACCGAGCAGCGGCCGGATGTTGACCGGAGCCCGCATCACCGACTGGATGGCGATGAGGCGCGGCCATTTCGCCCAGCCGAGCAGCAGGCGCAAGATAGGACTGTTCAGGCCGTCGTGCTTGTTGTGGCCTTTGAACTCCTGTTTGCTGCTCCAGTTGAAGACGTCGTCGAGGATTTGGTCGACTTGTCTGCCGTTTAATTCCACGGCGGAACCTCCTGCTCTTTTTCAAAGATGTCGATCCAGATGGCGGTGCCCAGCATCAGGTATAACAGGAAATAATGCCAGCGTAACCGTTTGTGGGGGCGGGCGGCAAGTATTTCGCGGACAAAGACGGGGTTAAAAAGACCGTCTGCCTTCAGGCGATCCGGATTGAGGTATTGTGCGCAGAGCGGCCGCAGATGGGTGTTGAAGAAATGGTGAATGGGCACCTGGAAGCCGCTCTTGGGCCGACACAGTATTTCGGTGGGGAGCCACGGAGTAACCACCTGACGCATCAAACCCTTGAGACGACCCCCAGGCATCCGTTGCCGGCGGTCGATGCCCATGACCGTCGTCGCCAGGTCCTCGTCAAGGAACGGCACCCTGGTTTCAAGGCCAAAGGCCATGCTCAGCCGATCCTCGTTGAGGAGGAGATCGTTGACCATCTTGTTGCTGAGTTCAAACTCGGCGGCGGCGGTTACCGGGTCGGGGTGTTTCGGCCAGTTTTCATGCAGGCAGCTGAAGGCGTCTTGCGGGCGGGCGTCAAGGAGGCGTGGGCCGTATAGCCTGGTGCGCATGGTTGGGCTGTCCCAAACGTTGCGGAGGATGCCATAGGCACCGGCAAAATCCGGCAGCCGGCCAAGTGCCTGACCCGCTCGCAGCCATTCTTCGTAATTGAGCCCTAGACGAGCGCAGAGTGATTGGGCAGCGGACCCGATAAGTCGAGCGCCTGCGCTTGGAATACGGGTGTTGCAGGGGGCGAGGAGGGCAAGTAGCCGGTGGAGGTTGT
Source organism: Desulfobulbaceae bacterium (assembly GCA_029865195.1). Lineage (GTDB taxonomy): Bacteria > Desulfobacterota > Desulfobulbia > Desulfobulbales > UBA5123 > UBA5123. The sequence continues at coordinate 1,256 of JAOUHH010000312.1, read as the reverse complement.
AGCCGAGGAAAATCTCGTCACCGCCGAGGCCGGAAAGGGCCACCTTGACCTGACGGCTTGCCAGCCGTGCGACCATTGCTGACTGCAGGCCGTTTACCTTTGGCATCTCAAGATGCCAAATGAGTCTGGGGAGGAGGCGTTCCATCTCAAGCGGGACTTCCTGCTGATGGTTGGCCACGCCGAAGAAACGGGCCGTGGCTGCGGCATCGCTTGCTTCCAGAGGGGAGTCACCGGTCTTGATGGTGAAGGTGGGGAAACGGTCGGCATTGCCTCCTTCCTCCATGGCCAAGGCAAGCAGGGTCGATGAGTCAATGCCAGCAGAAAGGTAGCCACCGAGCGGGACGTCGCTGACCAGTTGTCGCCGGACCGCCTGTTTGAGCAGGGTGCGGAGCCGTTCGTCACGATCGTCGCCATCGACTGCCGGTTCGACAGGCGTGGACCATCGTTGCACCTCGACTTTATTGTCATGCCAGGTCAGAAGATGGCCGGGGGGGAGTTGCCGGATGCCGGTAAAGAGGGTGGCATCGCCAGGGATGTAGCGAAAATTCAATAATAAGTGGAGTGCGTCAAGGTCAAGCTCTGGGCATTTGCCAAGCCCGGCGCGGACGGCCTTGGCCTCGGAGGCAAAGAGGAGCCGCTCTCGCGCTTCGGCATAGAAGAGTGGTTTGATGCCGAAGCGGTCTCGAATCAATACTCCCTGTCTGTTGGAGCTGTCCCAGATGGCAAAGGCGTACATGCCGCGGAAGCGGTTGCATGCCGCCACTCCCCACTGGCGGTAGGCGGCGAGCACAACCTCGGTGTCCGATTGCGAATGGAAGACATGGCCCAGGCCGATGAGTTCGGCGCGCAGTTCGCGGTAGTTGTACAGCTCACCATTATACGAGATGTGCAACCGTTGGTCGGCGGTGGACATGGGCTGACCTCCACCGGCGAGATCGATAATCGCTAATCGCACATGGCCCAAAGCCGCGTCAGGAAAAAGGTTGATACCGTTGCCGTCCGGGCCGCGATGGGCGATGGCGGCCAGCATGCGCTGGACGGTGTCGTGCCCTTCGCTTTCGTGATTGGTGCCCAAAAAACCGGCGATGCCGCACATGTATTATCTCCCGGCCTTGGTGGACTGCGCGGTGAATCTGCTCACGGAGTCGGGGTAGGCAAGCGTCAAATCGGCAACAAAGCGGGCAACGTCGATGGTGTCGGCGAGCAGCCGTTGCCGAAGTTCGTTGTAGGAAGCTCTCGGCCGCCCCAGAAAGTCA
>JAOUHH010000311.1 GCA_029865195.1 Desulfobulbaceae bacterium | reverse complement strand
GAGGAAATCCTGCTGCTCATGCAATTCATGCAGCGGGCCATCAAGAACGACCTGCAGCAACAGCTCAAACAGGAAATCGCCGACGAGGGCAGCCTTTTGAACCTGAATACGGCAGCAGCAGCCGCGGCCGACCAATTCCTGAAAGGACCGGCAGGCTTCTGGCGCGGCATCAAGCTGCTCATCAGGCTTTTCGCGGGCAAGGAGACCGTCAATCTGGTCAGCTTCGAGGCAACCATCAGGGACGCGCTCAACTCCTGCAACTCCTTTTACGGCAACTCCCCGGAGGACATCCTGCCCCTCGAGAAATTCATCAACGACAAACTGAGCGCCTACGACGCCCCGTTCCCCCGTGAGGATCTCTACAAGATCATGAAGAAATGCCTCCACGACTACGGTACCGGCATCGAGGAGTTCTGCCGCAACTTCAAGGTCGACATCTCCTCCATTGCCGCCAAGGGCGGGACCATCACCATCAATAAACTCATCAGCCAGATCGAGGGCAAGGCCATCAAGATGACCCAGTAGCCTCCCTCTGTTCAGCGCCAACCTTTTCCCGGAAGCCCGTTGCCATGCTCAACTTCATCGATACCGTTCCGTACAGCATCCTGATCCCGTTTGCCGCGCTCATGCTGCTGGCCCCCTTTCACCCCATGCCGCATGTGGTGGAAAAACTCGCCATGTTGAAGAACGGCACCCTGGTGCGCCCCATCGACATCTTCGATCTTTTCTTCCACCTCGCCCCCCTGGCGCTGCTCTTCGCCAAATGGATCCGCGGCTGACCCCGGCCGGTGGAAATTCCTCTTCCGGCAAAACGCATCCCCCTTGACCTTGACGGCAACCGCCCTTAAGGTATGACAACCAACCAACACGCAGCCGGCTTACCGCGCCAGGAACCCCTCGCCCAGCCGCCATCAGGAGAAAACCATGCAACGAGTAAAGGAAAACGACAGCGTCACCGTTGTCTATAACGGCGCCATTGAAAACGGCGACACCTTCGAATCTTCCGCCGACACCGGCCCGCTGGAATTTACCCTGGGCACCCAAAGCGTGATGCCCCTCTTCGAACAGGCGGTGCTGGGAATGGCCGTCAACGAGACCAAAAGCATCAAAATCCCGGCGGCAGAGGCCTACGGCGAGCACCACGCGGAACTGGTGCAAACCGTCGACCGGGCAATCTTCCAGGGCAAGGAGCTCCACCCCGGCATGACCCTCGGCCTGGACATGGAGAAAGAAGGCAAGACCGTCAAGGTGCCGGCCACGATCACCGCCGTCGGCGACGACGCGATCACGGTCGACTTCAACCACCCGCTGGCCGGCCAGACCCTGGTCTACACCATCACCCTCAAGGCGATCCAGCCCACGCAATGATCACTCCTTGATCGGCCCACGCCAGCCGCACCCCTCCGGAGAAAGCCATGCCCACCGCACAAAAACGGATTCCGGTGACAACGGTACTCAGCATCGCCGGCTCCGACCCCTCGGGAGGTGCCGGCATCCAGGCGGACCTGAAAACCTTCGCGGTTATCGGCGTATACGGCGGCGCGGTTATTTCGAGCCTGACCGTGCAGAACACCATGGGGGTCAGTTCGGTCATCCCCCTGCCCCCGGAACTGGTCTGGGAACAGATCAGCGCGGTGCTCGCCGACCTCGCCGTCAGCCACGTCAAGATCGGCATGGTCGGCACCCTTGAAACCGCAAAGGCCATCGGTGACGCGCTCGACGATTTTGAGGGGGAGGTGATCTACGACCCGGTGATGCGGGCCACCTCCGGCAAGCCGCTGGTCGAGGAGGACGGCGCGGCTGTACTCGCCGAACACCTCGTCGCCCGTGCCACGGTGCTCACCCCGAACATCCCGGAACTGCGGCAGCTGGTCGGCAGGACAAACAACACCCTCAGTGAGGCCGAGGCGGCCGCAGGCCTCTTCGACCGCTTCCCCCGCCTGAAGGCCTTGGCCCTGACCGGCGGGCATGGCCAGGCCACGAACGATACGGTCACCGACCAACTCTACTGGCGACCCGACACCAACACTCCCATCACCCACATCGCGCGCAGCCACCCGAAAATACGCACCGCCAACAGCCATGGGACCGGGTGTACATTTGCCGCAGCCTTTGCCGCCTTCCACCAGCAAACCGGGGAGTACCCGACGGCTTTTGCGCGCACGGTTGCCTTTCTGTCGCAACTCATCCAGCAAAGCGCCGCCTACCGGATCGGCAACGGCAACGGCCCCCTGCTGCACCACCTTCTCCGCAAAACCGAAATCTGACGCCCAGCCACATCGCCTGAGCGTTCATCGCCACAAAAAAACGGGGCGCACCCGCAGGCACGCCCCGTTTTTTTCAATCTGATGGAATTACTTATTTTTCCAGGGTGGCATAGGTGTCAGCGGCCGGCACGTTCTGGCCGTGGCAATCCATGCAGTTGTTCTGAGAGGTGATGCCGTTGGCGGCAACGTTGAACAGCGGTTTGTGTTTTGCCTTATACTTGCCGTCGGCATGATCATTGAGCATCTGACAGGCGGCCATGGCGATATCGGCAGCAACCCGGGCGCAACGCTCGGCGCGCTCGTTGGACAGGAAGGCCGCGCCTTCCGCCTTCATCCAGCGACCAACGGAGATATGGCAGATGGGGGTGCTGGACATGGTCATGTTCTTGATGGATGCCTTGATCGGCTTGGCCGGGGCATATGCCGGCATCTCTTGATATGAATAGATGAAGGCCAGATCGTTCACCATCTCCTCGGCGACATCGGTATCGCTGGTGCAAAGTCCAATGATGGTGCCGGCGCCGGAGAG
>JAOUHH010000087.1 GCA_029865195.1 Desulfobulbaceae bacterium | reverse complement strand
TACTTGCCGACCGGCAACCCGAAGCTGCCTGCCGTTTCCGTTCTCGGAAGCCGCTATATTTAGCCGATCTTCCAACCCCTGTCAAGAACTTATTTTCCGTCCTCAACACTTGCCGACCATGCTTTCCGCCGGCGAGGAGGCGACAAACTACCTTATCACCAACCACCGGTCAATACCTTTTCGCTGGTTTTTCGACCATGTCGGCAAATTCAACGAATTATGGCTAAGATAAAGCGTACGCAATCCTTCGTTGACCACGCGCAGCCCTTGTGCCAACATAACATTATATAAGTATGCCACCCAAACGAAATGGTCGCCGCCAATGCGTGAAGCCGAATTCTACAACATCATCGACCCGGCAAAAAACACCGTCCAATGCGACCTGTGCAACCATCACTGCCGCATTAAAGATGGCAACATCGGCCTCTGCCGGGTGCGCGAAAATCGTAGCGGCCGCCTCTACAGCGTGGTGTACGGTAAACTGATCAGCGAAAACGTCGACCCCATCGAAAAAAAACCGATCTTCCACCTCCTCCCCGGCTCGCTCTCCTTCTCCATCGCCACCGTGGGCTGCAATTTCCGTTGCCTTCATTGCCAGAACTACGATATCTCCCAATACCCGCGCCAGCCCTCCGCCACCCCGCCCGGTGCAGACCGCACCCCCCGCCAGGTGGTGGACGCGGCCCTTCGCCACGGCTGCAAAAGCATCAGCTACACCTATATCGAGCCCACCATCTTCTTCGAATTCGCCTACGAAACCGCCGTGCTCGCCAGGGAGGCAGGCCTCAAAAACATCTTTGTCAGCAACGGCTACACCTCGCCTGCGGCAACCAAGAAACTCGCTCCATACCTTGACGCCAACAACATCGACCTCAAGGGCTTCACGGAGAAATTCTACCACGAGGTTTGCGGCGCAAGGCTTGCGCCTGTCCTGGACACCATTCGCCTGATGCATGACCTTGGCGTCTGGGTTGAGGTGACCACCCTGATCATTCCGGGGTGGAACGATTCCGACCGCGAACTGCGAGAGATTGCCGAATTCATCAAGGGTGTCTCCATCGATATCCCATGGCACGTCACCCGCTTCCACCCCACCTACAAGATGACCGACCGACCGACCACCCCGGTGGCAACCCTTCGCCGCGCCCGCCAGGTCGGCCTCGACTGCGGCCTCAACTACGTTTACGAAGGCAATGTCCCCGGCGAAGGCGGGGAAAACACCTTTTGCCCCGGCTGCGGCGAAATCGTTATCCGCCGCCACGGCTTCATGGCCGACACCGGCAACCTCCGCAACGGTTCCTGCAGCGCCTGCCGGCAGCCTCTCGCCGGCATTTTCGAATGACCGTTTTTCCTATCTTCCCAAGACCACACCGGGGAAAACAGGTCGCATTGGCGGGGCGCGGCGACGCCATTTCTTTATTGACTGTGCAGCCGTTTCCATGTTTAATAACCTGATTTTTTTGGCGCGAGAAAACAGACCATGGAGCAGGATGAGGGCCACGCATCGTTGCTGTATCAAGTATATAAACTTATCAGCTACTTGGCGGTGGCGGCGGCCCTACCCATATTTCTCATATACGCCCTTATCAGCGGCAGACACCTGAACGGGCTAGCCGAACGGTTCGGTTTTTTCGCCCCGCTCTCGATAAACCATGAAAATTCCCCGCGGATTTGGCTGCATGCCGCATCGGTGGGGGAGGTACAGGTCGCCAGGGCGCTTATCAACGAACTGCGCCAGGCATTGCCCAACGCGACCCTGATTCTGTCGACAATGACCGAACAGGGCCAGCAGGTGGCAAGAAGGCAGCTCGGCGACGATGTTCGCTGCATCTACGCGCCCCTTGACCTGCCCATCGTCGCCCGACTGGCCGTCAAGAAATTGCGCCCGACAGCGTACATCTGCCTTGAGACGGAATTGTGGCCGAACCTGCTTGCCCGGCTCCAACACGACAACGTGCCGGCGGTGCTGTTGAACGGCAGGCTTTCCGAACGGTCCTTCAAGCGCTACCGACTGGCCCCCCGCTTCATGGCCAGTCTGCTCGACTGCTTCAGCCGCATCGCAACGATCAGGCCGGCAGACGCTGAGCGCTATATCGCCATCGGCGCAGCCCCACAGCGGGTGGCGATACTGGGCAACGCCAAATACGATCTGCATATCGATGCCACCCCCGAAACCGCCGGGCGGTATCGCGAGAGGCTGCAACTGACCGCCGGCCAACCCATGCTGGTGGCCGGCAGCACCCACGGCGACGAAGAAACGATGCTCGTCGAGACCTTCCGGCGGGCGAAAAGAAGCCTTCCCGATCTGGTCATGGTGGTTGCGCCCCGCCACATTGAGCGGATCGACGAGATTGAGGCGGCCTACCGTGTGCTCGGCCTTGAGGCGAACCGGTTCAGCCACTGCAAGACGGCAGGTCGGACCGCCGACATCGTGCTGGTAGACGGCATGGGAGAACTCACCGGCCTCTACGGTGCCGCAAGCTATATCTTCTGCGGCGGCAGCCTGGTCAACCGCGGGGGCCACAACCTCATGGAAGCGGCCATCTGGGGCAAACCGGTCTGCTACGGCCCCAGCATGAAGGATTTTTTGGACGCCAAGGAGTTGCTGGAGGCGGCACAGGCAGGGTTCATGGTGAACTCCCCGGCCGAGCTTGCCGACACCATCATCGGCTTTGCCGAAAACCCGGAACAGTATGCAGCGGCCGGCCAACGCGCCCGCCAGACGGCATTAGCCCAGCAGGGCTCTGCCGGCAAACAGGTGCAACTGATCCTGGAAGTACTCACACAACGAAATGAAAACGGCCATTCGGCAATTGCCTGAGCCGTTTTGCCAATAACCAGAACCCGCGAAGGACGCTGAAGCATGAAAGCACTTGTCGCCCTAGAAGACGGCACCATATTTGAAGGAGAATCATTCACCGGCCCCGGCGAGGCAACCGGCGAAGTGGTCTTCAACACCTCCATGTCCGGCTATCAGGAGGTCTTGACCGACCCCTCCTACACCGGCCAGATCGTCACCATGACCTACCCGCTGATCGGCAACTACGGCGTCAACGTCGAGGACAACGAATCGGCCAAGATCCAGGTCGAGGCGTTCCTGATCAAGGAGTACAACCCCATCCCCTGTAACTTCCGCGCCACCGGCAGCCTGGGCGACTTCCTGCAGAAGCAGGGCGTGCTCGGCGTCCAGGGCATCGACACCCGGGCGCTGACCCGCCATATCAGGATCGGCGGGGCGATGAAATGCGTGGTCTCCACCAAGGATCTCGATCCCGCCTCGCTGGTCGCCAAGGCCAAGAACTCCGCCGGCCTGCTCGGCCGCGACCTGGTCAAGGAAGTGACCTGTAGCGAGCCCTACGGCTGGACCGCGGACGGGCCCAAGCCGGGCAGTAACTTCACCACCGCCGCCCCGGGCAAGTACAAGGTGGTCTGTTTCGACTTCGGCCTCAAATACAACCAGCTGCGCCTGCTGGCCGAACGCGGTTGCTCGGTACAGGTGGTGCCGGCAACCACCAGCGGTGCCGAGGTGCTGGCCATGAACCCGGACGGCGTCTTCCTCTCCAACGGCCCCGGCGACCCGGCCGGCGTGCCGGGGGTGGTGGAAAACATCCGCGCCATCCTGGGCAAAAAGCCGGTCTTCGGCATCTGCCTCGGCCATCAGATGCTGGGCCTTGCCTACGGCGGCAAGACCTACAAGCTCAAGTTCGGCCATCGCGGCGGCAACCAGCCGGTCAAGGATCTCTCCACCGGCAAAATCGAGATCACCTCGCAGAACCACGGCTTCTGCGTCGACATGGACAGCCTCAACCCCGACGAGGTGGAACTGACCCACATCAACCTCAACGACAACAGCGTCGAGGGGATGCGGCACAAGAAATTTTCGGCGTTTTCCGTCCAGCATCACCCGGAAAACGCCCCCGGCCCCCACGATTCCATCTATCTCTTCGACCGTTTCATCGAGGCGATGAACTAACAACGCACATCAGTGATGACCAGCCCGCGGCACCATCCGGGCCTTAACGATAAAAAACAACAGTCTGGCGGATACCATGCCCAAAAGAACTGACATAAAGAAGATCCTGATCATCGGCTCCGGCCCCATCATCATCAGCCAGGCCTGCGAGTTTGACTACTCCGGCGCCCAGGCGGTCAAGGCCCTCAAGGAAGAAGGCTACGAGGTGGTGTTGATCAACTCCAACCCGGCCACCATCATGACCGACCCGGAGCTGGCCGACCGCACCTATATCGAGCCCATCACCCCGGAGATGGTCACCAAGGTCATCGAGCGCGAACGGCCCGACGCCCTGCTGCCCACCCTGGGCGGCCAGACCGCCCTCAACACCGCCATCCGGGTGGCCGAGATGGGCGTCCTCGACAAGTATAACGTCGAGTTGCTCGCCGCTGACATCGGGGTCATCAAGAAGGCCGAAGGACGCGAGTCGTTCCGGGCGGCGATGCGCAAGATCGGCCTCAAGGTGCCGGAGAGCGCCATTGTCCACTCCGTGGAAGAGGCCCTCGCTGCCGCCGACCAGATCGGCTTCCCGATCATCGTCCGCCCCAGCTTCACCCTCGGCGGCACCGGCGGCGGGGTCGCCTACAACACCCAGGAACTGGTCAACATGACCGCCTCCGGGGTCGACCTCTCCCTGAACAGCGAGGTCATGCTCGAAAAGAGCCTGCTGGGCTGGAAGGAATACGAGCTTGAGGTGATGCGCGACAAGAAGGACAACGTGGTCATCATCTGCTCCATCGAGAACTTCGACGCCATGGGCGTCCACACCGGCGACTCCATCACCGTCGCCCCGGCCCAGACCCTTACCGACCGTGAATACCAGATCATGCGCAACGCGGCCGTCGCCATCATCCGCGAGATCGGCGTCGAGACCGGCGGCTCCAACGTCCAGTTCGCGGTCAACCCGGCGGACGGCGAGATGACGGTCATCGAGATGAACCCGCGCGTTTCGCGCAGTTCGGCGCTGGCCTCCAAGGCCACCGGCTTCCCCATCGCCAAGATCGCCGCCAAGCTGGCGGTCGGCTACACCCTGGACGAGATCAAGAACGACATCACCCGCGAAACCTACGCCTCTTTCGAACCGTCCATCGATTACTGCGTGGTCAAGATTCCCCGCTGGACCTTCGAGAAATTCCCCGAGGCCGACGACCTCCTCACCACCGCCATGAAGTCGGTGGGCGAGACCATGGCCATCGGCCGAACCTTCAAGGAGGCCTTCCAGAAAGGGCTGCGCTCCCTGGAGATCGGCGCCATGGGCTTTGGCGCTGACCCCAAGCGTGACTTCTCGGGCATGGAACAGCATACCCTCGACAAGTTTCTGCTGAAACCGAACTCCCAGCGCATCTTCCACATCTATGAGGGCTTGCGGCGGGGGATGAGCATCGAGCGGATCTACGAACTTTCCGCCATCGACCCGTGGTTCCTGCACAACCTGAAAACCCTGGTCGACACCGAGGCACTCATCCGCGAGCGCGGCTTCTCCGGCCTGGACCGCGATTTCCTGCGCAAGATCAAACAACTCGGCTTTTCCGACCCGCAGATCGCCTTCCTCACCGGCACCAGCTCGGCCGACGTCCACGAGTTGCGCGACAAGGAAGGGCTCCGGCCGGTCTACAAGCTGGTGGACACCTGCGCCGCCGAGTTCGAGGCCTTCACCCCCTACTACTACTCCACCTACGAGGTCGAAAACGAGGCGCGGGTCTCCGACCGCCGCAAGGTGATGATCCTCGGCGGCGGCCCGAACCGCATCGGCCAGGGCATCGAGTTCGACTACTGCTGCGTGCACGCCTCCTTCGCCCTGGAAGAGATCGGCATCGAATCGATCATGGTCAACTCTAACCCGGAAACGGTCTCAACCGACTACGACACCTCGGACAAACTCTACTTCGAGCCGCTGACCCACGAGGATGTGATGAACATCATCGAGAGCGAGAAGCCGGACGGGGTCATCGTCCAGTTCGGCGGCCAGACGCCCCTCAACCTCGCAGTACCGCTGGCCAAGGCCGGGGTGCCGATCCTCGGCACCTCGCCGGACTCCATCGACCGCGCTGAGGACCGCAAGCGGTTCCAGCAGTTCCTGCAAAAGCTCAATCTGGTGCAGCCCGATAACGGCACCGCCCGCACCTTTGAGGAAGCGGAAGAGATCGCCAACCGGATCGGCTATCCGGTGGTGGTGCGCCCCTCCTATGTTCTCGGCGGCCGGGCGATGCGCATCGTCTACAACAGCAAGGAACTGAAATCCTACATGACCTCGGCCATCGCCGTTTCCTCCGAACACCCCATCCTGCTCGACAAGTTCCTGAAGGACGCGGTGGAGGTGGATGTCGATGCCATCTCCGACAGCGAAACCACGGTGATCGGCGGCATCATGGAGCACATCGAGGAGGCCGGCATCCACTCCGGCGACTCGGCCAGCGTTCTGCCCCCTCACACCCTGTCGAAGGAGATGCTGCAGCGGATCACCGACGCCACCAAGGCCATGGCCCTGGAGTTGAAGGTGGTGGGGCTGATGAACATCCAGTTCGCGATCAAGGACGACGTCCTCTACGTGCTGGAGGTCAACCCCCGCGCCTCTCGGACCATCCCCTTTGTCAGCAAGGCCACCGGCGTACCGCTGGCCAAACTCGCCACCAAGGTAATGATGGGGATGAAACTCGTCGACCTGGGCTTCACCAAGGAGGTGAAGGTGAAGCACTATGCGGTCAAGGAGTCGGTCTTCCCCTTCGACCGGTTTGAAAACGTCGACACCATCCTCGGCCCGGAGATGAAATCCACCGGCGAGGTGATGGGCCTTGACGATTCGCTGGGGATCGCCTTCGCCAAATCACAGATCGCCGCCGGCCAGCGGATTCCGGGCAAGGGCAACGTCTTCATCAGCCTCCGCCGCGGCGACAAGGAGCCGATTCTGCCGGTGGCGAAACAGCTCACCGACCTGGGGTTCAGCATCCTCGCCACCAAGGGCACCGCTGATTTCCTCAACGAGAACGGCGTGGCCTGTACCCATGTCCACAAGATATCCGAGGGGCGCCCCCATATCCTGGACAAGATTCAGGACAAGCAGATCCAGTGGATCATCAACACCTCCATGGGCACCCGTACCACCGAGGATTCCTACACCATCCGGCGGGCGGCGCTCAGCTACCACCTGCCCTACACCACCACCATCGCCGGGGCGGTTTCCATGGTCAAGGCCATCGCCACCACCCAGCAGGAATCCATGGAGGTCAAATCGATCCAGGAGTATTTTTAAACAACGCACGGCGCTGTTTTTCAATCCTGACGCCAGTTCGCTACTGGACTTTCCCTTGCAGCCGACTTATGGTTATAGGTCCAGGCGTTGTCGGACTGGCTGCCGGGCAACCAAACCGGCAGCCCAACGTGTCGGTCAGACCAGGTCCTAGCAACAACATGCCGGGGGCAGCACCCCCGGACAACGCAAAGATGAACCATTGTCCAGAGGAAATTCCTTGAATACCTTTTACAAAAACCTTTCCATGTGGCTGGTGATCGGCCTCACCATGGTTCTGCTCTTCAATCTGTTCAACAAGCCGCAGGGTGTGACCGAAGAGTGGACTTACAGCGACTTTCTCTCCAGCATCGAGAAAGGCGCCATCACCTCGGTGGTCATCCAGGGTGACGAGATCAGTGGCGCCACCGCCGAGGGCAAGAATTTCAAGGCGATCATGCCCCAGGACGATTCCCTGATCTCCACCCTGCGCAAAAGCGGGGTCAATATCCGCGTCCGCCAGAAGGAAGAAACACCTTGGTACGTCACCATCCTCGTCTCCTGGTTCCCGATGCTGCTGCTGGTGGGCGTCTGGATTTTCTTCATGCGGCAGATGCAGGCGGGCGGCGGCAAGGCGATGTCATTCGGCAAAAGCCGAGCCCGGGTGATGGACAAGGAAAAAAGCAAGATCACCTTTGCCGATGTCGCCGGTATCGAAGAGGCCAAGGAAGAGCTGACCGAGATCATCGATTTCCTCCGTGACCCGCAAAAATTCACCCGCCTGGGCGGACGAATCCCCAAGGGTGTCCTTCTTGCCGGCGCGCCCGGCACCGGCAAGACCCTGCTCGCCAAGGCCATTGCCGGCGAGGCGGATGTCCCCTTCTTTACCATCAGCGGCTCGGACTTTGTCGAGATGTTTGTCGGCGTCGGCGCGTCTAGGGTTCGCGATCTGTTTATCCAGGGCAAGAAGAACGCCCCCTGTATCATCTTCATCGACGAGATCGACGCGGTCGGTCGCCATCGCGGCGCAGGCCTGGGTGGCGGCCACGACGAACGCGAGCAAACCCTCAACCAGCTGCTGGTCGAGATGGACGGCTTCGAGGCCAACGAGGGGGTCATCATCATCGCCGCCACCAACCGGCCGGACGTGCTGGATCCGGCCCTTCTTCGGCCCGGACGTTTCGATCGGCAGGTGGTGGTACCGGTGCCCGATGTCAAGGGCCGGGAGAAGATTCTCGAGGTACACGTCAAAAAGGTCCCCTTGGCCGAGGATGCCGATCTGCCCACCCTTTCCCGCGGCACCCCCGGCTTTTCCGGCGCCGATCTGGAAAACATGGTGAACGAGGCGGCGCTGCTCGCCGCCCGCGGCGGGGCCGACACGGTCAACATGGAACACCTGGAGAAGGCCAAGGACAAGGTGATGATGGGCGCGGAACGGCGCAGCCTGATGATCACCGTCCAGGAGAAAGAGATCACCGCCTACCATGAAGCGGGGCACGCGCTGATCGCCAAGCTCCTCCCCGGTACCGACCCGCTGCACAAGGTGACCATCATCCCCCGCGGCCGCGCCCTGGGTCTGACCATGCAGCTGCCAACCGATGAGAAGTACACCGTTTCCCGCACCTTCCTGAAGAACACCATCTGCATCCTGATGGGCGGCCGGGTGGCGGAAGAGATCATTTTCAACGAAATCACCACCGGCGCCGCCAACGATATTGAACGCGCCACCGCCATGGCCCGCAAGATGGTCTGCGAATGGGGGATGAGCGACACCCTCGGCCCGCTCTCCTACGGCAAGAAGGAAGAACAGATCTTCCTGGGCCGCGAAATCAATCAGCATCGCGATTACAGCGAGGCCACCGCCATCAGCATCGACGATGAGGTCAAGGAGCTGATAAACGGCGCCAATGACAAGGTCAAACAGTTGCTCTCCGAACACATCGACCTGCTCCGCGCCCTCGCCCATGAACTGCTTGAAAAGGAAACCCTGACCTCCGAGGACATCAAGATAATCATGGCCGCCCACTCGGTTGTCGACCCCAACGCCAAGGAAGCCGTAAGCGATGCAGCGGCTGGGGATGGTCACGAAGCATAGGGATTGCTCTGCGGGCAAATCTTCACTATCATAGGGACAATACGCCATGGGTGCTGCCGCCGTCAAAACGCAGATCATGGGGATTCTCAACGTCACCCCGGATTCGTTTTCAGACGGCGGCCGTTACATAGACGCGGTGGAGATCGCCGAACAAGCAGCCCGCATGATCGATGCCGGCGCCGATATCATCGACGTCGGCGGTGAATCTTCCCGACCCGGCGCGAAGGCGGTCTCGGAGGAGGAGGAGATTGCCCGGGTGCTGCCGGCCATCACGGCGATCCGGCAAAGGCACAGCGTCGCCATCTCCGTGGATACCACCAAGGCCGGTGTCGCCCGCCGGGCAATCACCGCCGGCGCCGACATCATCAACGATATC
>JAOUHH010000086.1 GCA_029865195.1 Desulfobulbaceae bacterium | reverse complement strand
GGCTACGACCGGCATGAGGCGGAAGGACGCCCCTTTCCGGATTTCATCTCCCCCGGCCAGGGCAACGTTTTCACCGAGAAATACGAACAACTCAAGAACACGGGAACCGGCAACTGCTACGTCGAACTCAGCCTGCGCACCAAGAACGGCGAGGAACGATTCACCCTGCTTACCGGCACCGTCATCAACGACGAGGACGGCAACTTCAAGCACACGCAGTGCACTTTGCAGGATGTCACCGACCGGACCCGGGCCGAACAGAATCTTGAAAAACTGCGCCGGCAGCAGGAACAGATCCTGAACTCCGCCGGCGAAGGCATCTACGGGCTCGACCAAAACGGGCTTACCACCTTTGTCAACCCGGCCGCCGCCCGCTTCCTCGGCTGGCCGCAGGCAGAACTGATCGGCCAGTCCCACCACGATATCGCCCACTACGCCAAGCCGGACGGCACCCACTACGCCTCGACGGAATGCCCGATCCTCGCGGCCATCAAGGATGGCCAGCTCCATCACGGCACCGACGAGGTCTTCTGGCGGCGGGACGGTTCCTATTTCCCGGTGGAATACACCAGCACCCCGATCATTGAAAATGGCGTCATCAAGGGCGCGGTGGTGATCTTCAACGACATTTCGGCGCGCCATGCCGCCGAAACCGCACTCAAGACGCAACGAAACCTCTTTGAGACGATCCTCGCCTCAACCAACGACCTGATCGCCCTCAAAAACTGCGATTCCGTGTACCTGGCGGTCAACGCCGCTTTCTGTAAACACATCGGCAAGGAGGCTGAAGAGATCATCGGCAAGAGCGACGCCGATCTGTTCCCGGCCGAGGCCGCCGCCGCATACCAACAGGAGGATGCCGCGGTCATGGCCTCGGGCCGCCCCTCCTACCAGGACCTGGAAATCTCAAACCAGCCGGGGGGGGAAAGCCAGTGGCTGCACATCAGCAAAACCCCGGTGGTCGACGATCACGGCGCCTGCACCGGCCTGCTCTGTTCCATCCATGACATCACCGGCCGCAAACGGGCCGAAGAGATCCTCGAAAACAACGAGGCGCGGTTCAGGGGCCTGTTCGACAACATGAACAGCGGCGCCGCCGTCTTCAGAACCATCGACAACGGCGAAAATTTTGTGGTGGTCGATTTCAACAAGGCGGCGGAGGAGATTGAAAAACTCGACAAGGAACAGGTGATCGGCAAGAATATCAACGTCATCTTCCCCAACGTCCTGGAATTCGACCTGACCGCAATCCTGCGCTCGGTTTGGCGAACCGGCATCCCCGAGCATAACCCGCCCACCTTCTACCAGCATGACCGGATCAGCGGCTGGCGGGAACACCACGTCTACAAACTTCCCTCCGGGGAACTGGTCGCCCTGTTCGACGACGTCACCCACCGCAAGCAGGTCGAGGAGGAGTTGCGTCAAGCCCAGAAACTGGAGGCCATCGGCACCCTGGCCGGCGGCATCGCCCACGACTTCAACAACATCCTCACCGCCATTATCGGCTACACCCAGCTGATGCTCTACGATGCCCCGGCCGACGGCAAGAGCCATCCCCTCCTCAAGGAGGTGCTCACCGCCTCGAAGCGGGCCACCAATCTGGTCAGCCAGATTCTTTCCTTCAGCCGGCAGACCGAAAAGGAGCGCAAGCCCATCGAGATCCAACCGGTGATCAAGGAGGCGCTCAAACTGCTGCGGGGCACCCTGCCCTCGACAATCAAGATCGAGCAGGAGATCGACCCGAAATGCCGGATGGTGATGGCGGACCCGGTGCAGATTCACCAGATCCTGATGAACCTCTGCACCAACGCCTACCACGCGATGCGCAACAACGGCGGCACCCTCTCGGTCCGCCTGGAGGAAACCGCCATCGGCCTGGGCTTCTGTGATGCGCAGGCGCAGGTGCTGCCGCCCGGCCCCTACCTCCGACTCACCATCCGTGACACCGGCGATGGCATGGACGAGGAAACCCTGACCAAGATCTTCACCCCCTACTTCACCACCAAGGCGGCAGGCGAGGGCACCGGGCTTGGCCTTTCCACCGTCCTCGGCCTGGCCAGAAGCTACAACGGCGGCATCACCGCCGAAAGCGCCCCGGGCAAGGGCAGCGTCTTTGCCGTCTACCTCCCGGTCTTCGTCCCGGAAGAAACCGGTGCCGCGGACCAGGACATTGCCCTGCACCCCCTGCAGACGCCGGCCCATGTCCTCTTTATCGACGACGAGGAGACCATTGTCCGACTCGGCAAGATGACCCTGGAGCGCCTTGGTTGCGAGGTGACCGCGCTCAACAGCGGCATTGACGCCCTGGCCCTGTTCAAAGAGGACCCGCAACGATTCGACCTGGTCATCACCGACCAGACCATGCCCGGCCTCACCGGCGCGGCGCTGGCGCGGCACATGCTCGCCATCCGCCCCGAACTGCCGATCATCATGGCCACCGGCTACAGTGAAACCATTGACGAAGCGCAGGCGAAAAAGATCGGGATCAGGGAACTGCTCATGAAACCGCTTGATCTGCATGATTTCGAGCGGGTCATCAGCCGCAATCTGCCCCGGAAGACCTGAAACGGCGGCCCTCAGGCAGCCTCACCATCCACCGGACGCGACAACCGCCACCAATTGCCAACTATGATGCAGACAAGGAGATCGCGATGACGGACGAACACATCTTCCGACATACCCCCCTCACCCGCCGCCGGTTTCTGCAACTGACCACCCTCTCCGTCGCCGGCTTGGCTGCCGGCTGCGCTGTCAACCCCGTCACCGGCCGCCAGCAGCTGATGCTGGTCTCGCAGGAACAGGAAATCGGCATCGACAAGGAAAACTCGCCCCATCAGTTTTCCGTCGATTACGGCGCCATCCAGGACCAGTCGCTCAACAACTATATCGGTTCGGTGGGGAAAAAACTGGTCGGCCATACCCATCGCCCCGACATGCCTTACTCCTTCCGGGGCGTCAACGCCGCCTATATCAATGCCTACGCCTTCCCGGGCGGCAGCATCGCCGCCACCCGCGGCATCCTCCTGGCCATGGAAAACGAGGCGCAACTGGCGGCCTTGCTGGGCCACGAGCTGGCCCATGTCAACGCCCGCCATACCGCGAGCCAGATGAGCAAAGGTCTCCTCGGCAACGTCTTTCTCGCCGGCGCGGTCGCCTATGCGGGGCAGCGGCAGCATGGCCAGCTTGCCGAACAGCTCGGGATGTTGAGCGCCGGCCTGCTCCTCGCCTCCTACAGCCGCGACAACGAGCGGGAGGCCGACGCCATCGGCATGGAGTACATGGTCGCCGCCGGTTACAACCCGCAGGGGATGATCGGCCTGATGGCCATCCTGCAGAATATCTCCAAACACAAGCCCGGCGCCATCGAGTTGATGTTTTCAACCCACCCGATGAGCGACGAGCGGTACACCAACGCCCAGGACAACGCCGCGGCATATCCCCGCTCAACCGGCGGATTGCCCGTCGGCAAGGAACGATACCTGGACAAGACGGCCGCCCTGCGCAAGATCGCCGACGCCATCAAGGCCCTGCAGAACGGCGATGAGGCGATGGCCAAGAAGGAGTATGAGAAGGCCAAGGCCCAGTTTGCGCAGGCGCTGAAGCAAACCCCGGGCGACTATGCCGCCTTGGTGATGATGGCGAAATGCCAACTGGCAATGGAGAACTACCCCGAGGCGAGCCGCTACGCCGATCTCGCCCGGCAGGCGTATCCGCAGGAAGCTCAATCGTACCATCTGCAGGGGATTGCAAAGGTTCTACAAAAGAAATACGATGCGGCCTACCAGTCGTTCACCACCTGCGACAAGCTGTTGCCGGGCAACCCCAACATCACCTTCTACAAGGCGATCTCCCTCGAAGGCATGCAGCGCCGCGAGGAGGCGGCCATGGAATACCGGCGCTACCTGCAACAGAGCAACGGCCAGGGCAGTCAGGCCGGCCACGCCTATCAGCGCCTGGTTGACTGGGGCTATGTCCAGCCTCCTCCCAAACCCAGACGGTAACCCCCACAGGACCAGACACCATGGACAACTACAACCAGCCCCCGACCCCACCGCCCGCGAGCAAGACATCAGGGCTCATTGACAAGCTGCAAATCGCCAAGAACTGGCTGCCCCGCTATACCGGCATGCCCGTCGACCAGTTCGGCGACTATATCCTGCTCACCAATTTTCAGCACTACATCACCCGCTTCGCCGAGATGTTCGGCTGCGATATCCACGGCGAGGACCGCCCCATGCAGGCGGCCACCAACTCCGCCGGCCTGACCATCGTCAACTTCGGCATCGGCTCGCCCAATGCCGCCACCATCATGGATCTGCTCAGCGCCCGGCAACCGGCAGGGGTCCTCTTCCTCGGCAAATGCGGCGGCCTCAAGACCTCCTCGGAGATCGGCCATCTGATCCTGCCCACCGCTGCCATCCGCGGCGAGGGAACCAGCGACGACTACTTTCCGTCGGCAGTGCCGGCGCTGCCCTCCTTCAAACTGCACAAATATGTTTCCGGGAAAATCCTCGAACACGATTGCGACTACCGCACCGGCGTGGTCTACACCACCAACCGGCGGGTGTGGGAACACGACGCCCGCTTTCGCGAGCGGCTGCAGATCATGACCTGCCTCGCCATCGACATGGAAACCGCCACCCTCTTCCTGGTCGGCCACTACAACCAGATCCCGCGCGGCGCACTCCTCTTGGTCTCCGACGTCCCGCTGACCCCGGAGGGGGTAAAGACCGAGGAATCGGACGAACTGGTCACCCAACTGTGGGCGGAGAAACACCTGCAAATCGGCATCGACTCCATGAGCGGCATGGCCGAAGGCTGCGAACAGATCCGTCACTTCAAGTATTAACGGCTCCCAAGGCCCTGCCTCTCCCTGTTGACGCAATATGCCTTGCCACCCACCCGCGTCATCTGTCTATAATTTGAGGCGGTACCACCCGCCATTCCCAAAAAACCAAACCCCTTTGGCAACCGGGAAGCATTTCCCCCAAGAGGAGACGTTTTATGGACAAAGGAACCCACGGCCGGAAAGACAGACTCATCAAGGAAGAACGACACGACTCCTACCGGCAGAAGGAGAAACTGCCGGAACCGTCACGATGCGGTGACTGCGGGGTCCTGTACGCCAACGGCCGCTGGACCTGGGCGGAGCCGCCTGAAAAATCACACCTCACCACCTGCCCGGCCTGCCGGCGCATCGCCGACCACTATCCGGCCGGCACCATCAAGCTCGGCGGTTTTTTTTACGACCAACACCGGGATGAGATCTGGAACCTGATCCACAACACCGAAAAACAGGAAAAGCAGGAACGCCCGCTGGAACGGATCATGGATTTTACCGATGCGGATGGCCAGACCGAGGTGCGAACCACCGGCGTCCACCTTGCCCGCCGCATCGGCGAGGCGTTGTCACGCTCCTACCATGGCGAGTTCTCTTTTCAGTACGGCGATGGCGACAAAAGCATCAGGGTGCAATGGCATCGCGAGTGACCGTTGCCGACACAGCCGGGCGGCATCCGCCGCCATCCTTATCCACCCGGGGCGCCTTTTCTCCGGCGTGAGCAAAAAGGCGCCCCTCCCCTCCGTTTCCTTGCGCCGAACGCAAGAGATCGACGCTTGCCAGTTTTGTCCCTACCGAGTATTATTCCGGCTCTCAAGAGTCCCTCTCATACTCTCACTGATCCACCATACGGAAGAAAAGGATGCTCCATGGCTGAAAATGAAAATATCGATGACATCACCATCAACTATGCAGACGAAGAAGGGGTGCAGCTGGTCAAGGAACTGGACAAGATCATCCTGAGCCGCGGCAGCTGGTGCACCATCATCTTTCTTTACCAGGATCTCGACCGCAAGACCGGTGAATTCGGGCCCCAGAAAGCGACGATCAGGCGCTACAAAAAAACCGGCGGCGTCTTCAGGCAGCAAAGCAAATTCAACATTTCCGGCGACAAGCAGGGAATGCAGATCAGCGACGCCCTGCGGAAGTGGTTTTCATAAACGACAACACTCAGCACCGGACTCACCCCCATGCGCATCACCGACATCCTCGCCACGACCAAGCCCGCATTCAGCCTCGAGTTCTTCCCCCCCAAGACGGATGCGCTCCGCGACGATCTCCTGGTCGCCATCGATGCATTACTGCCGCTGCGACCCTCCTATGTCAGCGTCACTTACGGGGCAGGCGGTTCAACCCGTGACCGCACCTTTGATCTGGTGCTGCAGGTTCGTGAAAAGACCGGCCTGCCGGTGATATCGCACCTCACCTGCGTAGGCTCGACTCGCGAGGACATCCACGACATCCTCTCCCGCTATGCCGCAAACGGCATCCACGACATCCTGGCCCTGCGCGGCGACCCGCCTCGCGACCACGACAAACCGGCACCGGGGGACTTCCCCCAGGCCGCGGACCTAGTGGCCTATATCAAGAAGGAGTTTCCGGAGATGTGCGTGGGCGTGGCCGGTTTCCCCGAAGGGCACCCGGAAACCCCCAACCGCCTCCGCGAGATGGATTTCCTGAAGCAAAAGGTCGATGCCGGGGCTGATTACATCATCACCCAGCTCTTCTTCGACAACCGGGATTTTCACGACTTCCGCCACCGTTGCGAACTTGCCGGCATCAAGGCCCCGGTCATCGCCGGTATCCTGCCTATTACCAACAAGGCCGGGATGATCCGCATGGCCGATCTGGCCGCCGGCGCCCGGATCCCCGCCCCCTTGCTGAAGGAGGTGCAGGCTTGCCGCGACGATGCCGAAGTCGCCCAGGCAGGCACCCGTTGGGCGGCTACGCAGATACGCGACCTCGTCGACCATGGGGTCGCCGGCATCCATCTCTACACCCTTAACAGCGCCGACGCCATCAAACAGATTTTTGCGGAGTTGGGGGCAACGGATTCGGAACAGATCAGAGGTGGCTTGAGCAAAGGTTGATTGCCGGGAAAACGGCAAAGGATTTATTTCTGCGCGGTTGAGCGGAAAGAATCAATGACCCCTTGCAGCCAGCCCTTGCCCTTGTTCTGCTCCTCTACCAGCCGATACAACAGACGCACATCGTCATCGGTGGGGTCCAGCAGAAATTCGACCCCGACATGAAAGAGTTTGGGATCGTTGTCCTCATCGAGAATGCGATCAAAACGGATCGGCCGCACCGGGATGGAAACGAGTCGGCCGGTGCCATCCTCGTCGCCTGCCGGCAACTCGACCTCCACATGCAACACAAACAAGGGATTATCCTGCGGGGAATAGAAAAGATGCGCGCTGTCGACCCGAATCTGTTCGACTGACAGGCCGGCACCATAGGGCGAGATATCGATGATCTCGCCCGGCGACGGCGTGGCGACCATTTCCCCCAGCCGCCCACGACGCAATACCAGCGCAACAGGTACCCTGCCCTTGATCCGCGCCGCCCGACGACGCTCTTTCAAAAGAAATTTCTTGGGTGCCGCCACGTCCCCTTTTGCCCCCCTTCGATCGGAAACCGGCCTCTGCAAAATTGACAAGCTCGCAAATAACACAGCCCAGTTTTTAAATGTTACTATCGTAACGTTTTGATGTCAAAGAATAAAACAACAGACCGGTACCCATCGCGATTATCTTGCCCTCTTTACGCTTATCTCCGGCAAACATTTACGGATGATAGTCCTTGCCGACCCTCCCCAAATCTTGCCATCTCCCAAGGCTTCGGTTAGATTATCTGTGCGTGCGCTCGATAGTCGCACGCAAATGATGCCATCTCCCGCTCCCTACGGTAAACATTCACGCCATGCTCGATGCAACGGTCAACATTCTTGTGGTTGATGACTCGATGTTCATGCGCCACATCATCAAAAAACATTTGCACAAAATGGGCTTTCGCAACATCATCGAAGCGGCAAGTGGCGCCAACGCCTTGACCTTACTGCGCGAAAAAACGATAAATCTGGTCATCTCCGACTGGTGCATGCCCGGCATGCACGGCATAGATTTGCTGCGGACCATTCGCGCCGACCAATCCCTCCACGACACGCCTTTCGTCATGCTTACCGCCGAGGCGCAACCGCATCTGATCGCCGAAGCACAAACTGCGCGGGTCAGCGCCTATATCACCAAGCCGTTTACCTACAGCGGGCTTCAGGAAGAACTCACCCGGATACTGGAACATAGCGGCAAACAAAAAATTGACAACCAACGGCAATTCATATAGAACTTGCAAGCGTTTTGTTACGTTCTCGCACAAACGCCGCAGTATCCGCCCCTCAACCAAACTCCTCCGACGGCACATTCACCATGCGCAACCGAGAACTCGCCGACAGGCTTCTGCAATTTATGAAGCCGTACAAGCCAAAGCTGATCCTGGCCATGATCAGCATGGTCTTTGTCTCCGCGCTCGGTTCCGCCCAGGCCTATCTCGTCAAGCCCCTGCTCGATGAGATCTTTTTCAATAAAAAAGAGGAGATGCTTAACATCCTACCGTTTGCCCTGACTGCGGTTTTCCTTTTCAAGGGCATCTTTTACTATACCTACACCTTCACCCTCGACACCATCGGCCAGAGCATCATCAGGGATATGCGCAAGAAGATCTTCGAGCATATCCATTCCCTGCCGATCTCCTTTTTCCACTACACCCCCACCGGCGAACTCATCGCCCGGGTGGTAAACGACGCCACCCTGATCCAGATGGCGGTGTCTCGCGCCATAGTCGGCATCCTGAAAGACCTGCTCCAGGTCGTCGGACTTCTCTTTGTCGTCTTTTATCTCAACTGGAAGCTCGCCATTATTTCGCTGGTATTCCTGCCCATGGCCGTGATCCCGGTCTATCATTTCGGCAAAAAATTCCGGAAACTGAGCAACACCAATCAGCAGACGGTGGCCAAGGTTACCAATATCCTGCACGAAACCATCACCGGCCATCGCATCGTCAAGGCCTTCGGGATGGAAAAATACGAGACGGAAAAGTTCTCCAAAACCATCAACGAACTGTACCGGGTCATCGTCAAGGACATCAGTATCAACAGCCTGCAGCACCCGATGATGGAACTGATGGGCGGCGTCTGTATCGCCGGCATCATCTGGTATGGCGGCCATCAGGTCCTAAACGGCCAATCGACCCCTGGCACCTTCATCGCCTTCCTCACCACCCTGATCATGATTTACGACCCGATCAAGGGCGTCAGCAATATCAACAGCCCTGTCCAACAGGGCCTGGCCGCCGCAGACCGCATCTTCGGTCTGCTTGACGTCAAGTCGGAAATCAAGGACCGCCCCGATGCAATAAACCTTCCTGAATTCAACAAGTCCATCGAATTCAAAGGGGTCAGCTTCAGCTACGACGGCAAAAACAAGGTGCTGGACAACATCAACCTCAACGTTCGCGCCGGCGAGGTGATCGCACTCGTCGGCACCAGCGGCGGCGGCAAAACAACCATGGCAAACCTACTTCCCCGCTTCTTTGAGGTAAGCCAGGGCCAGATACGCATCGACGACCACGACATCCGGTATGTCACCATGAAATCACTGCGTGAACAGATGGCGATCGTCACCCAACAGACTATCCTTTTTAACGATACTGTCCGCAACAACATTGCCTACGGGGATCCTACTCGGCCAGACGAAGAGATCGCCGCCGCCGCCAAGGCCGCCCACGCCCTCGATTTTATCTGCGATCTGCCCGACGGCTTCGATACCATGATCGGCGAATCCGGCGCCCGGCTTTCCGGCGGCCAGCAGCAACGT
>JAOUHH010000085.1 GCA_029865195.1 Desulfobulbaceae bacterium | reverse complement strand
CGTGTTCGCCCTTCCTGGCGGCAATGACCGACGAAGCCAGTTCCGGCAGCGAGGTGCCCACCGCAACGATGGTCAGGCCGATGATCAGATCGCTGACCCCGAATCCATGCGCGATTGCCACCGCCCCCCAGACCAGGATGCGGGAGCTCACGATGAGCAGCAACAGGCCCACCACCAGCCAGAAGTACGCCCGGCGGATGGGCATGGTGCGAATCGCCAGTACCTCTTCCATCTCGCTTCCCAGCGCATCCTCTTTCTTCCGCAGCCCCTGCCAGGTGGTCCAGGCCATCAGGCCGCCGAAAACCGCAAGCAGCACCACCGCATCAAGCCGGGAGATCTCGCCATCCCAGATTTGCCAAGCCGCCAGGGCGGTCACCACCGTGAGGATGGGCAACTCCTTGCGCAACACCTGCGAATGAACGGCGATGGGGCTGATCAGCGCCGTGATCCCCAGGATCATGGCGATATTGGTAATGTTGGAGCCGTAGGCGTTGCCAAGCGCGATGCCCGGATTCCCCTGCGACGCGGCCAGTGCCGAAACCACCATCTCCGGCGCGGAGGTGCCGAAGCCGACGATCACCATGCCGATCAGCAGCGGCGGCATCCCGAAATGGCGGGCGACGGAGGCCGAACCCTCCACAAAGCGATCAGCGCTCCAGACGAGGAGCACCAGACCAACAACGATAGCGAAAAAGGACAGTGCCATACCGTAAGTGAACCCCCTGAAGAAGTTGCACCGGGGCATGCCCGGCGCGTAAACCTGGCCGCGGATGTCGAAATCTGTCATGCATCCGCGCCAGACACAAAAAAGCCCACAAACCGAATGGAATGCGAGCTTTCTGTACTTTCCCGGACAGTGCCGGTTGCTAAAATGGTGGAGGCGGCGGGAGTTGAACCCGCGTCCGAAAATAGTCCACGTCAAACGTCTACATGCTTATTCCCGAGTAGCTTCTTATCGCGCCCGAAACCGCTCCGGGACCGAGTGTTTCGTGCGCTATCCAGCCTTTGTTTCGCCTTGGGGCCGGCCGGCGGCTCCCCTTGGCTATCCCGCTAGTCGACGCCCCATCCCAATCCCGCGGGAGCGGAAGGGGGGGACGCTGGCTATGCAGCCAGAGCGTAAGAGTAGTCGTCTGCGACTATCTTTATTTTCCACCGTTTTACGAGCAGGTAGAGACCTCGGCA
Organism: Desulfobulbaceae bacterium; assembly: GCA_029865195.1. Taxonomy (GTDB): domain Bacteria; phylum Desulfobacterota; class Desulfobulbia; order Desulfobulbales; family UBA5123; genus UBA5123. Next base: position 8,594 of record JAOUHH010000085.1, on the reverse strand, counting down.
TGCAGTCTGAGCTTCGTTATCCCCGTCGAATCCGTTTCGCCCCCCTTCTTTTTATTTGTATTTGCTGACCGCGCGTTCCATCTCGCGATCGGTTTCCTTCTTCTTCAGCGACGCCCGCTTGTCGTACAGCTTCTTGCCGCGGGCGAGGCCGATGGCAAGTTTCGCCTTGCCGGCCTTGGTAAAGTAAATCTTTAACGGCACCAGGGCAATGCCTTTCTCCTTGACCTTGCCGATCAGCTTTCGGATCTCCTGCTTCTTGAGCAGCAGCTTCCGCACCCGCGTCGGGCTTGGCGCATCCTGGCTGGTAAAGGCGTACGGCGAGATATGCACGTTGAACAAGTAAACCTCGCCGTCCTTGATCTGGGCGTAGCCTTCCTTGAGGTTGACCCGCCCGGCCCGGAGCGATTTGACCTCCGCTCCCTTCAAGACCATGCCCGTCTCGATCACCTCGTCGATGAAGTAATCGTGATAGGCCTTCTTGTTGGTGGCCACTATTTTCTCAGACACCGGCTTTGCCATTTTTGTTCCGTTCAATCGTTCTTACCGCGATACAAGCAAAAAGGGCCCCTGCCCAAAGGAGACGGACAAGGACCCGGTTGGTGAGGCGCACCATACCACATCTTCGCAAAAAAAACGAGCCTACCCCGTACGCCCGCCGCCAATCACCCGCAGCGCCTCCTCGCAGGTGGTGACCCCGGCCCTGATCTTGCGCCAGACATCATCACGCAGGGTGGTCATGCCATCGGCGGCCGCCGCCCGGCGGAGCTCGTCCTCGCTGCCGTTGCCGGTGATCAGCGGCCTGGTCTTGTCGGTAACCGCGAACACCTCGAAGATCGCGCTCCGCCCCAGATAGCCGGTGTGCCGACAGGGCCTGCACCCCTTGCCTCGGCGGAGACGGATCTCGCCGTCCTCAATCACCGGCAACCCGTACCCGCGCAAAACCTCGGCATCAACCGCATACTCCTCGACGCAGTGGGGGCAGATGTTCCGCACCAGCCTCTGCGCCACCACCCCCAGCAGGGATGAGGCGATCATGAAGGGCTGGACGCCCAGGTCGAGCAGGCGGCTCACGGAAGAGACGGCGTCGTTGGTATGGAGGGTTGAAAAAACCAGATGGCCGGTCAACGCCGCCTGCACGGCATGGGAGGCGGTGGCGAGATCGCGGATCTCGCCGATCATGATGATGTCCGGATCCTGCCGGAGGATGGTGCGCAGGATGTTGGCGAAGGTGACGTCGATCTGCGGCTGCACCGAGATCTGGTTGAACTCCTCATGCACCATCTCCACCGGGTCCTCGACGGTGATGATATTCTTCTCGGGGGTGGCGATACTCTTGAGGGTGGAGTAGAGGGTGGTCGACTTGCCGCTGCCGGTGGGGCCGGTGACCAGCACGATCCCGTGCGGCGAGACCAGAAACGAGCGATACAGCTCCAGATCGCGGGGCGCGAAGCCGATCGCCGCCACCCCCTGAAAGAGGACATCGGGATCGAGTATCCGCAGCACCGCCTTTTCGCCAAAGGCCACCGGCATGGTGGAAACCCGGATCTCAGCCTCCTTGCCCTCCCGGTCGACCTTGATCCGGCCGTCCTGCGGGCGCCGCTTCTCGGCGATATCCAGGCGCGACAGGGTTTTGATCCGGGAAAGCACCGCCGCGTGGACCACCTTGGGCAACTTGTAGATGGTGTGCAGCACGCCGTCGATGCGGAGGCGGACATGACTCTCCTTGCGCTTGGGCTCCAGATGGATGTCGCTGGCCCGCTGCTCGAAGGCGTAGTTGAAGAGATGGTCCACGGCCGAGGTGATATGCTGGTCGGAGGAGGCGATCTCGCTTGACGGTGCGATCCGCACATACTGCTCAAGGTTGCCGAGATCGGCCAGCGGGTTGGCCAGATGCGACTCGGCGGCGGATATCGACGACTGGAAGCCGAAAAACTCGGCGAGGATTTTCAGGATATCGCTCTTGGTGGTGAGGTAGGGCTTCACCGTCACCTGAATGGCGCGCTCGATGTCCGCCAACACCTCCTGCTTGTCCGGGTCGCAGAGGGCTACCTCCAGCACCCCGTTCTTGATCGCGAACGGCAGCAGCAGATGGTTGAGGGCAAAGGACTTGGGGATGGTCTTGGTCACCACCGCGAGATCAAGCTCAAGGGGGTCGAGCTTCTTGAACGGCATTTGCAGGTCCGCCGCCACCGCCCGCATGATCGCCTCCTCGGTGAGCAGGGCCCCCTTCTTGCCGGGCAGCTCCAAATTCAGCGAAACGACGACATCAACCAGAGTCACCGCCTCGGCGGAAGTAGCGCCGCCCTTCTTGGCCAACGTCCGCCGCGGCCGCCCCTGGCCCGGCATTTGCTCCTGCTTGGCTCTGCGGGCGGCAACCAGTTTGCGCTGCTCGGCGGTGAGCAGGCGCTGCCGTTGCAGCAGGCCGAGGAGATAGGTGTCATCGTCAAGATACATGCCCCACCTTATAGCACAGAAAACCGAAACAGCAAACGGAACCGCGACAGACTGCCCCGGCACCCTGCCTACCATAAAAGAACCGGCAGGCCCGCCTTCCCGCGCGACCTGCCGGTTCTTCCCCATCCAGCATCATCCCTGCCGCGGCTAGAACTTCTCTTTCCACCACTGGTAAAAGAAGTTCGAGGTCGGCAAGACTGGATCGTTGTCAGAAATCCCAAACCCGGTACTGGGGCTATTATCAGAGGGATTCGTACCGCTAACGGAGGTCAGTATCGTGACGTTGGAGCCGCCACTGCTGCCGGCGTTATCACGGATCACAAACACCGGTTTTGATGGAATGCCGGTACCGATAGTCAGGCTCCGCTCCAACCCGGCCACCGATTCATCAAAATCGATGGCCGCACAGCCGGTTTTATACTTCAAGGCATAGAGTTTGGCATAGCCGCCGGGTGCGCAGGCGTCGGTGCTGGGGGTGAAGGTTGAAAAATACAGAACCTTGTAATACACCGTGGTCTCGCCCAGCACCTTTTCACTTTCGGCCAGTGGGTAATACCACCCCTTGCTGGCCGGGGCGTCAAGGTCCAGGACGGGACAGGCGGTAATGTCCGTCAAATCGGCCGGCGTTCTCGCCAACGCCGTCGGGTCATGATTGTCCTTCACCGCATACACCTGATCATGCGTCCCGCCGACACAGGGATTTTCCCGATCGCCGGTGGCCATGAACACCAGATCGTAGCCGTACTCCAGGGTGACGGTTGGCGGGTAGAAGAACGCCCGCCGCTCGTTGAGCAAGCCATTGCCGTTATCGTCAATGCCGTTGCTGCAGCTCGCCTCGTTGCAACCGGCGGAAAACAAACGCTGGCCGGTCCAGTTGTTGACATTCTCCGCCACTTGCGGGAAGGCCAGGGCGGCGCCCAAGGCATCGGTGAATTTACCGAACCGCCACATCTGCCCGCCCGTGTCGCCTACATAGATCTTATCGATAAAGCCGTTACTGTTGGTGTCAAGCGCCACCGCCTGGCTGGCAAAGGAATAGTCCATCTCCGAGTTGTCGGCGACCAGCAGCGACAGGGGCACGGTATCGGTTTTAAATGTTTTCAGCACCGCGCCGGTCAGGACATTGACCAACAGCACCGACTTGCCGGCGCTGTGGTCGCTGGTGTAGCCGCCACCGACAACCATCACCGCCGTACCCACCGCATCGGCATCGGTGGTCTTGACCTTGCCGAACTGCGGCTCGGCCCAGGTCTCGCCAAGGCCTGCCACCACTGAAAGCTTGTCATCCGAGGCAGGGCCGGCCGTCCCGCTGATCCGCCACAGATACTTCGGGGTAAGCGGATCGGTTATATCGAGAGCGAAATAGGACCTCCCCCCTTTCCGTTCGCCGCAGACCAGGATCACCTGGTCGTCGGTCGCCTCCCACACCCCGTCGGCGTCAACGTCGGTGATAAAGCCGTCACCGTTCAAATCCTTCAGATAGATCTTCGGGGAGGAATCGATATAGTACTGATGCCCGGAGCCGAGGATCATGTTCTGCAGGCGGCTCAGCTGATCGGGGGGGATGAATCCCCAGGCCTCGGTCCCGTCGACGTCGTTGACCGCATGGAGCATGCCGTCGTTGGCGCCGAAAAAGATCATGGTCCGGTCACTCATTGCCCGAATAGTGCCCTTGGCCCCGGAGGTGTGTCCGACCACCTCCTCCCCGATCACAAAGGCAGTCTGCATGGATTGATGGGTGAGCGGGGTATAGGATGTCGCCGCATCGGACCAGGGATACAGAAGCGGATTCCCCGCCATGTTGACCCCTTGCGTAGCAGCACAGGTGCTCACCCCGCCCTTGCTGCCGAGAAGGATCTCCCCGGCCGCAAAGGTGCCCGTCACCGTGGCCGGGTCAAGCAGAAAGGTGCCGGTGGAATGCAGAAACTCATAGACCAGCGGCTCGCTGTGCAAGACGTCGGCGGTGATGACCGGGCGGTTTTCTGTTTTATCGCCATCAACATTGGCATCGAATGCATCGGCGCCGCGCACAAAGTTGACCACCTCGGCAACGGTGACTTTTGACGGGTCCGGATTGCCGAGGGTGGCGGCGACAATGGCGCCGTTCGTGTCCTTGAAGGCATTGCCGGCAACAGTCAGGTCGACGTTGGTGCCAAGGTAGGTGTAAATCTTGCGAACGGTATTGTGGATTCCGTTCGCTTTCGGGTAATCGGAGGTCGCGTCGGCGGCCCAGTCGATGGTTGACCAGTAGGGCGTAGCCGTTTCCTTGATCGCGCCATTGTCGTAGGTGGCTTCAAGGCCGTCCTTGTCGAGAATCTGGTTCTGGGGCCCGATGCCGAACTTCACCACGCTCCCTTCCCACAGCCCGGTTCCCTTAGGGGTGAAAAAAGACATGTAGAGACGATCACCACTGGTGGTTCTGGTTACCGGCACAACCGGCGCGGCAAAGGCGTTGGTCCGTTCGAGGATGGAGGCAATGGCGTCCTCCAGTTTGTCGGCCAATTGACCGGGGTCCTGCACCTCGAAGTGATACTTGCCGTACTCGGGATGATGGACGTCATAGAGATTGAGATTGCCGTTGCCATTATTGGAGGCGTTGGTCAGGAAGGCGTTGGTCTCCGGATTGCCCATGAAACCGATGGTATAGGTATAGATATTCTGGAAACCATCCACGTCGTCGGACATATCGTTGGAATACATGTAGTAGGCGAGGTCATCAAAGTTTGTCGACCCCTGGTAATTCATCGGTATCGCGAAGGTGCTGACCTCGCCGGGGTCGTCCACGCCGTTGGCGGCATCGTTGTCGATCCCGTCATGGGAATAGTCCACCCGCATCTTGCCCAGCTCGTAGCTGGTCGGCGGGGTGTCGGTGGCATCGAGAACGGTAACCGTCCCGCCCAGGCCGGTATCCCCATCATATTCGGCCAGACACGCGGGATGCACGGCCCCCGACTGACAGCCGGGGCTGCCGCCGCCGCTATCGCCGCGATCCATGGAGGAAAGACCGGAGGTGACGACGATGACAAAATTTTTCTGGCAGACCGAACCGGGATCCAGATGCGAGCTGCGGCTGTTAAAATAACCGCCGACGGTCATCAACCCCTCGGCCAGCGGCGAATAGGCATTGGTATCCATATTGTCGATGTTGGACCAGTACTCGCTGACCAAGGTGCTGTTCTGCCAATCGGCGGCATCGACGGTAGCCAGGGCATCCTTCAACGGCTGCTTCTGGGTGGCGCCGTTACCGCCGGTAAACTGATACATGGCGAACTCGGTCCGGTTAGCGGTCTTCTTGATCACCGTGATCAGGGCCATCTTGGCGTGATAGAGGCGGCTCTCCCGCTCAAGATCGCTGCCGTTGCCGGCATAGGGGCCGAAGAACAGCCAGTTCAGATAGTTGGTCGAATAACGGAAGTTGACCGCTCTGTCATGGATGACCGTGTTGAGACTTCCGGGATGGCCGGTGCCGTCACCGTCGGAACCGGTGGGCAGGGTGATGGCCCGACCGTTGATGGTCCATCGCGCCAGCTTGGTGGAGGTGTTGAAGGTGCCGGCATCGGCCAGGAGCCCGTTCCCTACCGCATCGAGGGTCAAATCCGGCAGAATCTTCACCAGATAGGCCGAGGAACCGCTGACATTGACGGCATAACCATAGGGGTTGTAAAAACCGTTGTAGCCGCCCATGTTGATGGCGGCAACCTTGCCGTAGCCATCATCGTTATAGATCGTTTCGCCGACATTAAAGGCGGTAACCATCGTGTCGAAATACAGCTTGCTGCCTCCTGCATCCCAGAAGGAATCACTGTTAATCGTCTTCGCTCGTATTGCCCCGGCAGAGTTGTTAAGCCTGATGTTGGTGTTTTTTCTGAACTCGTTGGGCAGCACAAGATTGGTCAGTTTCAGATAGCCGGCAGTGGCCGACACCGGCAAAGCGCCGATCACATCAAACTGATTCACCTCCACGGCAACCGGGGTGTAATCGGTATTGTTGTCGAACCCAGCATGCCAGGTGACCTGCTCCATCTCGGCGCCGGTGTCGAGCAACAAAACGATATTGGGCTTGGCGTCATCGCTGACATTGACGGTAAAGACACAGGTGTCGTCGGCAACGCCTACGGTATCGTGGGTAAGGAGCCCGGCGAGCAGAATGAGGACAACCGCAAAAAACCATTTTTTCAGCATGGCAACACCTCTTGCCGTTGATTGAAAAACAAAAGCAACAAAAACTAGTAACCGATCAGGTAAAATCCGGCTTCGACAGTGGACTTCGCGCCACCGGGGCCGACGCCATCACAGACCATCTTGTACCGATGGGCCTGGAACTTGTCGGCGGCATAGCCGGATCCCCGCGGGGGATCCCCATGCCCAAGATACTGCACCGTGCCGCTGAAATCCTGCTTGCTGCCAAGGGAGGTGGCAATCACCCCGGCGTCGGCCGCCACCGGGAAACTTACCGGCTGCGTCGTGGTCACGTTCGTGGAGTTGTAGAGTTCCGGCTTGGCGGCTACATAGCCCCGTGCCGCCTCGGCGGCGTAAAAAGACAGATTTTGCGTCCGGCCGTTGCCGGATATCTTGATATCGGTGGAACTCAGATTGGCAAAGGTGACCCCCAGCAAGGTGAGCAAGATCAAGATCAACAGGGCTATGTTGATCACCGAGCCCCGCTGGTTACAGAGTATATGGTTTCGCATCGGTATTAATTCCTCCCCCGGATCGCCCTGAAATTGATCCGCCGGTCCCCGTTGTCCCGATCACCCCACTGTACGATCACGTTGATCGTTTTGTTGTCCGGCACCGGCGCATCAACCACGACATTCCAGTACACATCAAATTTGCCGTTTTTCCCTTGATCGAGCCACTGCCCGTCAGCTTTGGCCCCCACATCATCGATGCCGCCGATCCCATCAGCCCCATCAGCGTCAGAGCTTTCGGTGAGCTGCGGGTTTGAAGAGTCATACGGCACCGCCAGCAGGACATCCAGTTGACTGGCAGCCAATAAAGTGGCCTCGCTCATGTCCGAGGAAAAGGAGTTGTCGCGAACCGTGGCGGTCAGCAAGGCCGCCACCCCAAGCATCCCGAAGGCAAAAATCATGACCCCGGCAAGAACCTCTACCAGGGAGAACCCCTTCTCATCCGTCATAGAAAAATCGCGCATCCGCTGCCTCACATCCCCAGGTTCCGACAAGCGATTATGGCGTTCAACAACCGCCGCCGGAAATTCTTCGCAGTGGCGTAATCTGCCGGGGCCAGAATAGTTGTTCCGGCCTGGTTTACATAGGTCCGGGTATCGGTATAGCCGTAGTCCTCGTTGGAGGTTCTAACGACAATGGCGAGTTCGACCCCTACGGCCGCTTCAGGGGCGACAGTACTCCCGTCCACGGCCACATACCCAAAATCAAGGGCATCAACATTCTGGATAACCGATTGCCACGCCCCCGCTCCGACGGAAGCCCCCTCCTGACGCTGCAAGTCCTTACTGCCGGAGGAACCAACCCCCAACCTGTATGAGATGAACGTCATCGCCGACGCATCATCGTACATGCTGAAAACGATCTGTTGACTCGTTGAAGACGCATCGATCCCCGCGGTGCCGGTATCCGTGGGATCATATCCGGCCATGCGGATCTCCCGCACCATTCGGTCCATGGCTACCCGGGCGTTCTGCTGCACCTCCACCAGTTGATCCTGCACATCATAGCCGGTAGAAACGGAGATATAGCTCTTGTAGATCGCCACGGTGACGATCCCGGTCAGCGCCACCGCCACCATCAACTCCACCAGGGTGTAACCGGCCTGGCTCCATTTGCGCCCGCTTGATAAAAGCATCGTTATCATCCAACTCATTTTTGGTATGGTGTTTTAGTGAATCCGGCTGCTACAATAGGCTGCCGAAACGACATACAAACATGCCATCCCGCATCAAAAACAGTGCAAAAGAGGTGCCACCATGCAAAACCTCCACCGAAACGCCAGGGGATTCACCCTTATCGAACTGATGATCGTCGTCGCCATCGTCGGCATCCTCGCCGCCGTCGCCATCCCAGCCTATTACAACCACATCAGCCGCTCCCGGCAGGCGGAGGCGGCCCAGATTCTCCTGCAGATCAAGACCGCCCAGGAACGCTATTACGCGATGAACG
>JAOUHH010000310.1 GCA_029865195.1 Desulfobulbaceae bacterium | reverse complement strand
GCCGAATTTTCAGAGAAGCGGCGGGGCTGGGCGATTTCGCGCCCGAGAAAGGGGTGTTCCTCGCTGTCACGGAGGTCGACGGGGCCGATCTCCGGCGACATGCCCCAGCGGGCGACCATCGCCCGGGCCAGGGAGGTTGCCGCGCGGATATCGTTGTCGGCCCCGGAGCTGACGCTGCCCATCAGCTCTTTTTCGGCGACGCGACCGCCCATGAGCAGGGCGAGCCGGTCCCGCAGATACCCCTCGGGCAAGGTGTGGTGCTCCTCGGTGGCAAGCTGTTGGGTGGCACCCAGGGCCCGGCCACGCGGGATGATGGTGACCTTGTAGAGGGGATCGGTGCGCGGCAGGAAGTGGGCGAGCAGGGTGTGGCCCGCCTCGTGAACCGCCAGCCGGTGATGCTCGTCCGGCTGGATGGCCATGGTGCGAACGGTGCCGAGGAGGAGCTTGTCGCGGGCGTCCTCGAAGTGGCGCATGGCCACCTGGTTGGTCTTCTCGCGGCCGGCCAGCATGGCGGCCTCGTTGACCAGGTTCTTGAGGTCGGCGCCGGAGAAACCCGGGGTGGTGCCGGCCAGATTGTCGAGGGTCACATCCGGAGCCAGGGGAACGTTGCGGCTGTGCACTTTGAGCACCTCGATGCGCTCGTTGCGATCGGGCAAATCCAGGGTGACATGGCGGTCGAAGCGGCCGGGTCGCAGCAGGGCCGGGTCAAGCACGTCGGGACGGTTGGTGGCGGCAAGCACGATAACGGCCTCGTGACCGGCAAAGCCATCCATCTCGGCGAGGATCTGGTTCAGGGTCTGTTCCCGTTCGTCGTGGCCGCCGCCGAGTCCGGTGCCGCGGGTGCGGCCGACGCTGTCCAGTTCATCGACAAAGATGATGCTGGGGGCATTTTTCTTGGCGGTCTGGAAGAGGTTGCGGACCCTGGCCGCGCCGACGCCGACAAACATCTCTATGAATTCGGAACCGGAGATGGAGTAAAAGGGCACGCCCGCCTCGCCGGCCAGTGCCTTGGCGAGCAGGGTTTTACCGGTGCCGGGCGGGCCCATCAGGAGAACGCCGCGTGGCGCCTCGGCCCCGAGTTTGCTGAATCGTTCCGGGTCCCTGAGGTAGTCAACCAGTTCCCGAACCTCCTGCTTGGCGTTCACCTGCCCCGCGACATCACGGAAGGTGATCTTGGGGATGGTCGCCTCCTTGGTGGTCTTGGTGAGAAACTGCTGCAGTTCCCCCGGCCCGCCCATGCCGCCGCCCATCCGGCGGGAGCTGCGCATGAGGCCATAGAAAAAAAAGAGGAGGACCAGCCAAGGCAGCATCACCAGCAGCAGGCGGCGCCAGTCCGACTCGTCGTCCGGCAGCACCTGGATGGTGACCCCCTGGCTGTGCATCGTCTCCATGATCCGGTCGTTGCCGAAATCAGGCAGGACGGTAATGAACCGTTGCGCCTGTTCCTTGTCCGGACCAATGGGCATTGCGCTGCGCAGGGTGCCGCTGATCTGTCTGCCGCGCAGGTTGACCTCCTGGATCTCGCCCTGCTGCAAAAGGCTCACGAAGCGGCTGTACGGGATGGAGTAGCGGGTCTCGGTCTGCACGGAGGAGAGGGTGATGATGAGATAGGCAAACATCAGGGCCATGCCCAAAAAAAGAAGCTTGGGGCTGATGGGTTGGCGCTCTTCCGGGGGGGCTGCCATCGTTGGTCCTGTATCTGGTTGAGTTTATTGATGATGCCTCCGCAGTACATTCTATACCAATTTGATCTCCCCGTGCAAAAAACTCTGCGCGGCGGGGTGGCGCTGATGTTTTTCTTTGACTTCGATGAACGCTTCGTTGTGTAATGGCTATTAATTTGATTTTTGTTGTTAAATCATTGTGATATTAAATCAACTCATTAAGTATGTTTGGCAAAGGAGCAGCAGGTATGACCACGGAAGCGGCGAATCGCGGCAGGATGGTGACGGCGGCGGCAACGGGAATCAATCTGGCCCTCGGCGTTCTCTACACCTGGAGCATCTTCAAGGGGGCGATCAAGGACTCCATCGAGGCCGGCGGCCCCGGTTCCTTCAACTGGGACATGGCCTCGTTGAACGATCCCTATGCGGTCTGCTGTCTGGTGTTTGCCTGTTCGATGATCATGGCCGGCAGGTGTCAGGATCGGCTGGGGCCGCGGGTGACGGCGATCATCGGCGGCCTGCTGGTGGGCGGCGGCTTTGTCTGGATCTCGCAGAGCACCGATTACTGGGCTTGGGTGCTCGGCTTCGGGGTGCTGGTGGGCACCGGTATCGCCTTCGGCTATTCGTCGGCGACCCCGCCGGCGCTCAAATGGTTTCCACCCTCCCAGACCGGCAAAATCGCCGGCATCGTCGTTTCCGGCTTCGGTCTCGCTTCGCTCTATATTGCGCCGCTGGCCCAGTATCTGCTGGGCGCGTACGGCCTGCAACAGTCGATGCTCTTCTTCGGCATCGGCTTTTTGCTGACGGTGTGTCTGCTTGCCATGCTGCTGGTCAATCCGCCCGCCGGCTATGTGCCGCCGGCGGCCACCGACCGGCGGGGTCGTGATGCGGCCGCCGCCAAGGCGCGGAGCCTGATCGAGGATCGTGATTTTTCGCCGGCGCAGATGCTTAAGACGCCCTCCTTCTGGGTGCTGTGGGTCTTGTATTTCATCGGCGCCGGCGCCGGGCTGATGGTGATCGGCTCCGTGGCCGGGATGGCCAAGGCGAGCATGGGCGACTATGCCTTCCTGGTGGTGGCAATCCTCGCCATCGGCAATGCCGGCGGCCGGGTCGTGGCCGGGATCGTCTCCGACATGATCGGCCGCAGCCG
>JAOUHH010000309.1 GCA_029865195.1 Desulfobulbaceae bacterium | reverse complement strand
TCGAAACCGCCAAGATGCCCGGTCACGGTGGGCTCAACCTCACCGGCAAACTCGGCGAGGTGATGAAGGAGTCGGCCAGCGCCGCCCTCACCTATATCCGCTCCCACTCCAAGGCCCTGAAGATCGACGACAAGACCTTCCGCACCAACGACATGCATGTCCATGTCCCGGAAGGGGCGGTGCCCAAGGACGGGCCGTCGGCGGGGGTGGCGATGGCGATCTCGCTCACCTCCCTGCTCACCGACCGGCCGGTGCGCAAGGATCTGGCGATGACCGGCGAAATCACCCTGCGCGGCGACGTCCTGCCGGTGGGCGGCATCAAGGAAAAGGTGCTGGCAGCGATCCGTGCCGGCATCACCACCGTCATGCTGCCGCATCTGAACAAAAAGGATGTGGTGGAGATCCCTGAAGAGATACGGAAGGGAATCACCTTCCATTTCATCCAGGACATCAAGGAGGCCTTTGATATCGCCCTTGAAAAACCGAAACCGGCGCGTCGGCGGCCCGCCCCCAAAACCCCGCGGGCCAAAGGGAAATAACCTGGACAGCCAACTGCTGACGGAGCGCGCCGGTATCTTGATCCCACGCCGGCGTGTCTTCATCCGTGCATCCGTCTCCGGGAGATGACCAATCGCAGCGCACCCCACCTCCCCCCTTGCCGAGCTTGCAATGACGGACCATTCCGTTTAAAGTCTGGCTGCCCGGATTAGGCCGGGCGCACCGGCACCTCAGCCTACCCGCCCCGACGGGCGATAACCTCGCGAAAATCGTCATGAAAGTCCTGCTTGCCCAACACGCCGGTTTCTGCATGGGCGTCCGCCGCGCCGTGGAAACCACCCTCGACATGCTGCATCACGAAGAACATGGCCTTGCCACCTTCGGCCCCCTGATCCACAACCCGCAGGTTCTGGATCTGCTCAAGGACCGTGGGGTGACCATCCTCACCGAAATACCCCAACGCGCCGAGGGCAGCATCATCATCCGGGCGCATGGCGTCCCGCCGGAGCAGAAAAGAAACCTGGAGGCCACCGGCGCCAAGATCAAGGACGCCACCTGTCCCCGGGTGCTCAAGGTGCAGGCGATCATCAAGAAGCATCATAAACAGGGCCATACCACGGTCATCATCGGCGACCGCAACCATGCGGAGGTGGATGGCCTGCTCGGATATGCCGCGCCGCGGGGCATTGTCGTCAGCAACGAGAAAGAGGCACGTGCGCTCACCCTCGACGGCCCCTACATCATCGTCAGCCAGACCACCCAGGACGAAAAGGCCTTTACCGCCATCAGCAGCCTCATCACGGACCGGTTTCCAGGCGGCAAGGTCTTCAACACCATCTGCGATTCCACCCACAAGCGGCAGGATGAGGTGCGGACACTCTGCGGACAGGTCGAGGCCTTGGTGGTGGTTGGTGGACGTTCCAGCGCCAACACCATGCGCCTCGGGGAGATCGCCGACAGCATGGGCTGCCCGGTATTCATGGTTGAAACCGAAACCGAACTCGACCTCGCTGCCCTCAGGCAGTACGACTGCGTCGGGGTCACGGCCGGCGCCTCGACGCCGACCTGGATGATCAACCGGGTGGTCCGCACCCTCGAATCGATCCCCGGCAAGGGACAGGGGGTTGTCCTCCCCCTGCTGGCCCGTTTTTTCTGGCTGCTGCTGGCAACCAACCTCTATGTCAGCCTGGGCGGCGGGCTTCTCGCCCTTGTCGCCTGCACCCTGCAGAACATCGAGCCCCGCTGGGAGTTTTTTGCCGTCGCCCTCGGCTATCTCTTCGCCATGCACAACCTCAACCGCTTTACCGATCGCAAATCGGACAAATTCTCCGACCCGCTGCAATCCATCTTTTACCGCCGCTACCGCTGGCCCCTATTCCTGCTCTCCGCCTTCGCCCTCTCCGGTTCCGTAGCCGTTGCCTCCGGACTGGGGCAAGAGCCCGTGCTGCTGCTGATCGCCATGAGTGCTTTCGGCATCCTCTATAACGTCCCGATTTTCCCCAGGCCCCTCTCGCAGCTCCTCAAAATCCGCGGGCTGAAGGAAATCCCCGGCTCAAAGACACTCTTCGTTTCCCTGGCCTGGTCCTTTGTCACGGTCCTGATCCCGCTGCTCAGCCTTGCGGCACCGCCCTCACCGGTCTCCATCGGCGCTTTTCTCTTCATCTTTCTACTGGTGTACGTGCGCAGCGCCCTGTTCGACGTCTTTGAAGTGCTTGGCGACCGCATCGTCGGCAAGGAAACCCTGCCCGTCCATATCGGCGAGCAGAAAACCATGACCCTCCTCTATGGGCTGATGCTTACGCAAACCGCCATCCTCCTGCTGTTTCCCCTGGCCGGCTGGATCGGCGCCTCGGCCTTCCGCCTGCTGCCCACCATCCTTCATCTCTTTGTTATCGGCCGACTGTACGCCTCCGGCAAGGCGCGACAGGGCGCCAGGCTTGAATTTGCCCTGGAAAGCGTCTTTCTGCTGGCGGCAGCCCTGTCGCTGCCAGTCGTTCACCTCTGGTAAATTCGGAATTATTCTCTAAGCACTAGGCAATTCAGATCGTTCCGGCTAAGATGGCAAGTTGTCGTCGATAACGGCAATCGACACCATCCCGCTAACCCCACTGCCCCGGAGTAGTACCATGCTCGGTTGGTTCAAGAAAAAACTGCACAAGAACAACGCCCCCGCAGAGGCGGCGGGACCGGATACGCCGTCCCTGTCCACTGTGGCACCAGACGGGCACTCCGCAAGCCCTTCGTCACAGGCACAGGTCGTTGAGCCGGAAACGCCCAAGGCCAACATGCTCAGCCGCCTCAAGGAACGTCTGAGCATGAGCCGTTCCTC
>JAOUHH010000084.1 GCA_029865195.1 Desulfobulbaceae bacterium | reverse complement strand
GATGATTGACAAAGGCGTCTAGAGTAGATGTCACGGCGCCTTCGATGGAATTTTCCACCGGTACGATGCCGTACTGCACCCGCCCCTTCTCCACCTCGATAAACACATCCTCGATGGTCTCGGTGGCGCGGTATTCGGCGGACTGCCCGAAACACTTGATGCCGGCCAGATGGCTGAAGGTGGCCTCCGGCCCCATGTAGGCGACCTCTACCTTGTTCTGAGAAAGACGGCAAGTGGTGATGATTTCACGATAGATGGCCACCAACGACGGCCAGGGAAATTCACCGCTGTTGGCCGCCTCCAGACGCTCAAAGATCATCCGCTCACGCTTCGGATCCCAGGTGGGACGTTTATCCTGCGCCTTCACCCGGCCGATCTCCCGGGCACACCGCAGGCGTTCCTTCAGCAAGGCGAGTATCTGATCATCGATGGCATCGATACGGATTCGTATCTCCGGCAGGGAGTTTTGGGCAGATTTGGTCATTGCTACGACAATTCCTGAACAACTTTGGCAGCTGTTTTAATGTGAGAATAAATTTTCCGACAGGATTACGGCATGCCGGAGCGCGCCGCACCTGTCTTAATTATTTAAGAATTAAGCAATCTAAAGCAAATCGTACGAGAAGAAAAGAGCAAAAGCTGGCGCCGCGCCTGAAAACCCTAAAGCTTCTCACTTCCTGCTTGAAATAATATTATTTTTACTCTACCGTTGATTTCAATCATTTACGGATAATAACGAACCCCGGCGGGCATTCTCTCCATGTCAGGAAAGCCCGGCACATCAGTTCCGCCCCTCCATGGCGATGGGGAGTCATCCTATTTCATCATGAAAGTAAAAAACTGGATGAAAAGCAACCCGGTCACTATTGCCAAGACCGCCCTTTTGCAGGACGCCGCGCAACTGATGACCGCTAACGGCATCCGTCACCTGCCGGTTATGGAGGGAGAACACTTTGTCGGCTTCATAACCGAAAGCGATCTCCGACAATTCTCCTTTCCGTCCATGGTCGAAGAGATTCCGGTGGGCAAGGTGATGGTCTTGAACCCCATCACCATCAATGCCAACGCCAGCATCGAAACCGCCGCCAAGCTGTTCCATGATTTCAAGATTGGCGGCATGCCGGTCCTGGAAAAGAAAAAACTGATCGGCATTCTGACCACCTCCGACCTGCTCAATGCTTTTATAGAGGTCATGGGCCTGCTCAAGGCATCGGCCCGCATCGATGTGATCATCAATAAGAAAGGGGGCATCAACGAGGTCACCAGGATCATCAGGGAGCACGATTGTGAAATCCTCAGCGTGGCCACTGAAACGCATTCATCCCGACGCAAGGTACATTACTTCCGGGTGGACAAGTGTGATCTCGAACCTGTGGCCGAGGCGCTGACCAAGGCAGGCCACAAGGTGCTCTCGATAATGGAGTATTAACCGTTTCAGATTGTATAAGCATTCAACCCCAATAAGCGTCACCCGCAGCGAGGATTCCATGAGCGCATTTAAAGTCAACAAAACCTACGATGAAATCAACGCCAAGATCCGAGCCGGCGAGGCGGTGGTCGTCACCGCCGAGGAGATGGTTAATATCGTCAAGAAAGAGGGCCCGGTCGAAGCGGCCAGAAAGGTCGATGTCGTTACCACTGGCACCTTCTCACCCATGTGTTCCTCCGGCGCCTTCATCAATTTCGGCCACACCAACCCCACCATCAAGGCTTCCAAGGTATGGATCAACAATGTGCCGGCCTACGCAGGCCTTGCCGCCGTTGACGTCTACATCGGCGCCACCGAACCCACCGAGGATGATCCGCTCAACAAGGTTTTCCCCGGCGCCTTCCGTTACGGCGGCGGCCATGTCATCGAGGATCTGGTCGCCGGCAAGGAAATCACCATCAAGGCCGTCGGTTACGGCACCAACTGCTACCCGAACACCGAGATCGAGAAACGGCTCAAGCTTCAGGATTTGCCCTACGCCCTGCTCACCAATCCTCGGAACTGCTACCAAAACTATAATTGCGCGATCAACCTTTCCGACAAAACCATCTATACATATATGGGAACGCTGAAACCGGAAGGACGAAACGCCACTTACTGCAGCGCCGGCGAGTTGAGCCCGCTGATGAACGACCCCCTTTACAAAACCATCGGCCTCGGCACCAAGATCTTTCTGGGCGGCGGGGTCGGCTATGTCACCTGGCACGGGACCCAGCACAACCCCAAGGCCATCCGCTCCGAAAACGGCACCACCCGCCGACCGGCCGGCACCATCATGGTCCAGGGCGATCTCAAGGGGATGTCGGCGCGATGGCTGAAAGGAGTCAGCATGCAGGGCTATGGCTCTACCCTGGCGGTGGGAATCGGCATTCCGATACCGGTTCTCAACGAAGAAATGGCTGCCTACACCGGTGTCTCCGACGAGGAGATATTCACCCAGGTTGTCGATTACGCCAACGACTACCCCAATCAGATTGCCAGAAACTATGGCGAGGTAAGCTACGCCCAGCTCAAAAGCGGCCATATCGAGGTCGATGGCAAACAGGTGCCCACCGCACCGTTGTCCAGCGTGGTCAGGGCTCGCGAAATCGCTGAAACCCTGAAACAATGGATTCTCGACGGCAAGTTTGAACTGGAAAAGCCGATCAAGACCCTCCCCTCGGTGTGAGAGACAAGGCTCAAGCAACTTGAACCGGCAATTGACTGAAAAATACAATACCCTACGCTCGCTCATTGCCGCAAAAGGCAGGGTGGCGGTGGCATTTTCCGGTGGTGTCGACAGCACCCTGCTGCTCAAGGCAGCCACCGAAGCGACCCATGGCAGGGCTATCGCCTTGCTGGCGTCAACCCCGCTGCAACCGGAAGCGGAAACCAAGGGGGCGATTGCCACCGCAGCATCAATCGGCGCGCCCCTCGAGGTTCGACACCTCGACCCGCTCGCATGGCCCGGCTTTGTCAGCAACCCACCGGATCGCTGCTATCACTGCAAAAAAACCATCTACAAAGATTTTCAATTGTTCCTTGCCAACCAGCCAGATACCGTTCTCCTGGACGGCACCAATATGGATGATTTGCACGATGATCGTCCCGGTCATCGTGCCATTCGGGAGCTGGGTGTGAAAACACCATTGGTTGAAGCGAAACTCGACAAGGCCGAGATCAGAACATTAAGCCGGGAGTTGCATCTTGCAACATGGAACAAACCCTCCGCCTCCTGTCTCGCGACAAGGATTGCCACCGGACTATCCATCGACCACGAAAAACTTGTCGCAGTCTCCCGCTGCGAGGCCTATCTGCATGCATTCGGGATACAAAATTGTCGGGTTCGCCTTCGCCCCGACAACAGTGCCTCCATTGAACTTATTGCAAATGATTTCAATAAATTATCAAAACAAGAAGTAAGAAACAAGGTTCTCTTTTTTTTTAAAACGATGGGTTTCATGAAAGTTTTTCTTGATCTTTCGGAACGAATAGGTAAAGTTCTTTAGCTTGTCCCGTAAGGGTTATAAGCCGACGAGCCCCTTGTAAAAAAAATAATAACCAGTCCCTTGTCAGGTTTTTTTATTTGACAACCAAAGTTCTTACTGATTAAATCGCCTTGAATACACGTTATTCAATTTCATTCAGGCAACAGAACCATACAAAACGCAAGGAGGAAGGAGTATGAACAAGAGTGAATTGGTCGATGGGATGGCTAGCGCAAGTGGCATCAGCAAAGCCGCCGCCGAAAAAGCACTGAACGGTATGCTGGATTCCATCACGAGCGCACTGTCCAAGGGGGACAAAGTCACTCTGGTAGGTTTTGGCACTTTTTCCGTAGCTAAAAGGGCAGCTCGTACGGGCCGCAACCCTCAAACCGGTAAAGAGATCAAAATCTCCGCCAGAAAAGTTGCCCGCTTCAAAGCCGGCAGCAAGCTTTCCGACGCCGTAAAGTAATCAAGCCTGATCACAATCAAGCTAAAACACTGCCACAACCAATAAGCAGTTGAATCAACGACAAGCTTGGGGGCTTGACGAAACGATTCAAATGCAAATGGAAGTGAAGGTGTCGATACTTTAAGCGTATCCGGACCGCAAAACACCGTAAAAACGCCAACGGTTCCGACAAAGCATGATATTTGTCGGAACCGTTTATTTTGGCAATAGCCTCAAAGTAACCGCAGACGAATTTTCTGCACAGAGCGGTATAAATATGAGGCGCAGTCGTACAAGCAACATCGGGTCGGGACGTGGCTCAGTCTGGTAGAGCACAGCGTTCGGGACGCTGGGGTCGGAGGTTCGAATCCTCTCGTCCCGACCATTGAAAAAGCAAAGGGGGTCACGGTTACAACCGTGACCCCCTTTTTTTGTTACGTATCAGAGAATTTTTGTCCCTCCTTGAGTTACCAAAAATTCAAAAATACTTACTCTGCGTCACGCTTACCGGTCACCTGACAGTCCAACACGCCACTCTGCAAGAGTACCTCCACGCCATCCCCCACTCGCACCTGCTCACTGTCGCGCAACACCTCTCCCCCGGTCCCGATGCGGGCGATGGCATAGCCACGCCCTAATACCGCCAATGGACTCACCGCGTCAAGCAGGGCAACTGCGCGTTGCATCCTGACCACCTTGCGATCAACCAGCATTCTGGTCAGCATCGCTGTTTTCCTGCTCAACTCAACCACCCACCGTTTCTGGAACAGCAGGCGCTCCCTGGGGTTCTGCTCCAGCAAACGAATCGTCAACCCGTCGAGTCGCCGCCTGTCGAGCCGGAGCCGATCCTGCAGGCACTGCAGGATGCGATGCTGCCGCTGTTCCAATCGAAGTGACTGGCGGGCTAGCAGCACCGACGGATCGGCAAGCGTTCGCCGCACATACGCAACCCGCTGCCGCCGTCCGCCCAAGAGTCGCTCCATGGCCGTTTGCAACCGTAACCTCCGATCCTGCAACCGGCCCAACAGCGCTTCCCGATCGGGCATTACCAGCTCGGCCGCTGCTGTTGGCGTCGGCGCACGTTTATCGGCGACAAAATCGGCAATGGTGTAGTCAACCTCATGCCCGACGGCCGACACCACCGGTATCTCCGATGCATAAATCGCCCGCGCTACCGACTCCTCGTTAAACGCCCAGAGATCCTCGATAGAGCCGCCGCCGCGGCAAAGGACGATGACATCCA
Source organism: Desulfobulbaceae bacterium (assembly GCA_029865195.1). Lineage (GTDB taxonomy): Bacteria > Desulfobacterota > Desulfobulbia > Desulfobulbales > UBA5123 > UBA5123. Next base: position 4,723 of record JAOUHH010000084.1, on the reverse strand, counting down.
CAACCCGCCGCTCGTTGCAACCGGCAAGGGCCTCGACTATCTCCGATACGGCACCTTCCCCTTGTACCCTGACCGGATAGATCTCAATGGGCAGGCCAGGAAAACGGGCCGCGGCCATGTGCAGAAAGTCATGGAGGGCAGCCCCCTCTGGGGAGGTTATTACTCCAATCCGGCAGGGCAGAAACGGCAATGGCCGCTTCCGGGCCAGCTCGAAAATACCCTCCGCGGCAAGGCGCTGCTTCAATTCATCAAAGGCCAACCGCAAGGCACCCTCGCCCCTGCCGTCTACCACGTCGACAATCAGCTGATATTCACCGCGTGACTCATAGAGGGAAATACGGCCCCGGCAAACCACCTCCATGCCCTCACGCAGGGTCTCGTTCAGGTAGCGCTGCTGGGTTTTAAAAAGCACCGCCCGCAGCTGCGCCTCGGCATCCTTGAGGGTGAAATAGAAATGACCGGAATGGGGCCGCCGGAGATTGGAAATCTCGCCAACCACGGTAATGAAGGGGTATGAGGTCTCAAGGAGACCCTTGAGCGACCGGGTCACCTCGCCGACGGTCTGTATCCTGCTTGTAAATGCATCCATCATGCTCACTTCTTTAGCATAGCTGAGATATTTTAGGGAGCCAAAACAACATCCGGGTTATCCAGACTGCAACATGCAAGGGCAAGCAGAGAAAACCCCCTGCCATTTTCACGGATGCAATTTTTGCCGCAATGAGTATAATGCTAGATCATTTTGTAAAAATCGGCCCTACTTACTCGGGACAACACACGAAGCCGAACCCCCAGGACACGCCCCCATGAACGATCAAAGCGCTTTCAATAAAATAAATCTGCAGACCATCGATATCGAAAAAAAACCGGATATCTTTGAACAACTGAACCTGCCGCCCGAATTCGCCGCCTTCTGCCGGAAGAACAGCAAGGGCATCAAGGTTACCGCCATCTGTATCGGCGTGGCCCTTATTGCCTGGTCGGGATACGACTACTACACCGCCACCCGCCTCGAGAAATCGACCTCTTTCCTTGCCGCAGCGATGGAGGAGGTTGCCGAAGACCTGCGCGTCGAGAAACTGGCCAAGGTCATCGACAACCATTCCGGCACCGATGCCGCCCTCTGGGGCATGGTAGAGCTTGCCCACACCGATCTCAAGAACGGCCGCTACAAGGAGGCTGCCGGCCGTTACCGCGAAGCCCTTGCCAGTGCCGACGACGAGAGCCCCATCGTCCCCCTCCTCCATCTCTCCCTGGCGCAAGCCTGTGAACAGGACAAGGACACGGAGAGCGCCATCAAGGAGTACCAGGCCCTGACTGGTATAAAGGGGTTTGCCGACATGGGGTATATGGCCCTGGGCCGGATTTATGAACAGCGTGGTGACACGGTCAAGGCCCGCGACGCCTACGAGAAGATCGAAAACGACCAGAGCGGCTGGGCCAAGGAGCGGCTGGCCAACCTGATCCCGCCCGCCAAAACCGGCGAGTAATTGCGGGGCCATGGAGATTATCCATTCGCCCGGCCAGATGACCGCTTGGGCGAACCGGGCCAGGCAAAGCGGTAAAACCATCGCCATGGTCCCGACCATGGGCGCATTCCACGAAGGGCATCTCGCGTTGATGCGGATGGGCCGCAGCCGGGCCGACCTGACGGTGACGAGCATCTTCGTCAACCCCATCCAATTCGGGCCGGGCGAGGATTTCGACAAGTACCCGAGAGACCTCAAGCGGGACGGAGGGATGGCAGCAACGGCAGGGGTGGACGTTCTCTTCGCGCCGTCGCCTGCCGAGATGTACCCGACTGGGTTTCAGACAACGGTTTCGGTCACGGGGCTCACCGATACCCTCTGCGGGCGGAGCCGCCCCGGTCACTTTGACGGCGTCACCACCGTGGTCGCCAAGCTCTTCAACATCGTCAAGCCCAACCTGGCGATTTTCGGCCGCAAGGATTTCCAGCAACTGGCCGTAATCAGCAAGATGGTGCGCGACCTGAACTGGGATGTCGAGATCGTCGGCCACCCCATAGTCCGCGAGGCGGACGGCCTGGCGATGAGTTCGCGCAACGCCTACCTTTCTGAGGCGGAACGGCAATCGGCCCTGGCGCTTTCCAAAAGCATGCAACAGGCAAGGCAGCGGGTGCAGGCAGGCGAGACCAGCGCCGGCCAACTGATCGAGGAAACAAAGAAATTCCTGCAGGGCCACCCAGGTGTGGCAATCGACTATGTCAGCATTGTCGACCGACTGACCCTGCTTGACCAAACCGATATCAACCGTGACAGCGTTCTGCTTGTCGCAGCCCGGGTGGGCACGACAAGGTTGATCGACAACACGGTCCTATTTGACGAACAGTGAGAGAAACAAAATGATACGATCCATGCTGAAATCAAAGATTCACCGCGCCACGGTGACCGACGCCAACCTCAACTACGAGGGCAGTCTCTCCATCGACAAGATGCTGATGGACGCGGTGGGCCTGGTCCCCTTTGAGCGGATATTCATCTACAACATCAACAACGGCGAGCGTTTCGAGACCTATGCCATCGAAGGCCCCCCCGATTCCGGGATCATCGCCATGAACGGCGCCGCAGCCCGCAAAGGCATGATCGGCGACCTGATCATCATCGTCAGCTACGGCATGTTCAACGCCGACGAACTCCTCGACTACCATCCCCAGATCGTCCTCCTCGACGAGGACAACCGCATCAAGCGCCGCTGCGATATCTGACCCCGCCCACGGCCGCAGTCCTCTTCAACGGGTCAGGTCCAGATTGAGGAGCGCGTCTACCCGCAAGCGCCACCCCTCCCCCACCAGCACCGTGGTATAATCATCCACGACCAAGGCCGGGCCGGTAATGGCCTGCCCCGGACCAAGCTCGCGCCGGACAAATACCCCGACCTCACGGTCACCCGCAGCCAGTTGCACCACGCTCGTCGCCGTCGGCCGCGGCTGCCCGGCCGCAGCGATCGCCGCCCGCGGCAACGGCCGTCCTTGCCGCGACAACCGCAGGGTGCAGCGGATTGAAACCAGTTCCAGGGGCGCATCATCCAGCCGGTAGCCGAAATTCCTGGCATGGGCGTCATGGAACGACGCCGTAAAATCCCCGGCCATGGGCACGGTCAACTCGTGGGACTGGCCCCGGTAACGGAGGTCGAGAAACCGCTCCACCACCAGCTCGCCTTGTCGGCAAAGCGAGGCCGCCTCCTGCCGACCTTTCTCCTCAAGGGCGATAAACGCCGGACGCAGCCGTTCGGCGGTGAGCTCGTCGCCGGCGAGGAAGAGCGCCTGCCCGTAGTCCAGAACCGGGTCGGCCAGCGCCATTCCCTGCGCCGAGAGAATCCCGGCCCTGGCCGGAACCACGATCCGTTCCATGCCAAGCTCGTCGGCCAGCTCGCAGCAATGCAACCCTGACGCACCTCCAAAGGAAAAGAGGGTAAACTCCTTGGGATCATGGCCGCGCTCAAGCGAAACCGCCCGCACCGCCTTGGCCATGCCGGCATTGACGATCCTGATGATGCCGAGGGCGGCCTCCATGGGCACAAGACCCAGTTGCGCGCCCAGGTGCGTCATATAACGCTCGACCCGCGCCCGGTCGAGCACCATTTCGCCGCCCAGGAAGCGGTCGGCCAGCAGCCGGCCGAGATACAGGTTGGCGTCGGTGACCGTTATCCCCTCGCCCCGGCCGTAGCAGACCGGGCCGGGATCGGCGCCGGCACTGGCCGGCCCCACCTGCAACAGGCCGCCGGCATCACCCCAGGCCAGCGAACCGCCGCCCGCACCCACGGTATGAATGTCGAGGAGCGGCACCCGCACCGGATACCCGTCGATCCGGTAATCGCGGGTGAGCGTCGGCTGGCCGTCGCAGAGAGAGACATCGGTGGAGGTCCCGCCCATGTCAAAGGTAATGATCTTGTCTATCCCCATCTCGCGGGCGAGATGAAAAGCGCCACCGACCCCGCCTGCCGGTCCGGAAAGCACGGTATGCACCGCCCGCTCGGCGATCCCGGCCGCCGGCAGCACGCCGCCGTTTGACTGCTGGATCGACAACGGCACCCCGGGCAGTTGTGCGGCCAGGCGGCCGATATAGGCGGCGATCACCGGCGCGAGATAGCCGTTGATCAGGGTGGTGGTCAGCCTCTCGTATTCACGAAACTCCGGCAGGATATCGCTGGAAAGGGTCAGCGGCAGCCCCAGCGGCGCAAGCATCTCCGCAAGCATCCGCTCGTGGCCCGGATTGGCGTAGGAATGCAGCAGGCACACCACCACCGACTCCGCTCCGCTCTGCCGACAGAAGGCGCGCAACCGTTTCCCCACCCCCTTCCCGCCCAACGGCGACTGCACCGAACCGTCGGCCCGCAGCCGCTCCTTGATGCCGATGCACTGCTCCCGGCCGATGATCTGCGGCGGCCGTTCAATATCAAGATCATAGAGTCTGGCCCGGTTCTGGCGGCCGATGAAGAGGACATCCTCAAAGCCTGCGGTGGTGACCAGCACCGTTTTCGCCCCCTTGCGTTCAAGAAAGGCGTTGGTGCCGACCGTGGTGCCATGAACAATCTCCAGGGCATCGGGAATCTCGTCGAAAAAATGGCGCACCCCGCCCATGATCGCCCGAGCTGGATCGTCCGGGGTCGATGGGGTCTTGTAGGTGCGGATGCCCTCATCGCTCAGAAGAATGAAGTCGGTAAAGGTGCCGCCGGTATCGACGCCGAGTTTCAACATGTGTTC
>JAOUHH010000308.1 GCA_029865195.1 Desulfobulbaceae bacterium | reverse complement strand
TAAGCTGACCATGGACGGCATCTGCCCAGGCTTCTTGCCGCCCGCCGCCTTCTTCTTGTTGCGCAGGCCGCGCAGCAGCGAGCCTGCCTCCATTTCGAGCTTGCGGACCCCCGGCATCACCGCGTCGATGCTGAGCCGCTGGTAATCGCCGGCAAAGGTGCCGGTGGCGGCCGCATCCACCAGCGGCAGCACCTCGGCACCGAACCGGTGTGCGGCCCACTGGCCGAGGCTCTGTTCATCGGTGACCGGCCTGATCCACAGGTCGCCGAGCAGCCGCAGCTTGCCCAGCGGCGAGAGCAGGGGGGTGGTGAGCAGTTGTTGCGGCCCCTGCGGCAGGGCCACCAGGCGGCCGCGGTGACAGACATAGCGGAGAAACTTGCCCAGCGGCGCCCGCTGCGCCTCCCGGTCGAGGCCGGTGTCGGCGAGGAGTTCCCGGCTCTCGTCGATGTTGTCGAGAAAGCCGTGCGGCCCCCACTCGGCGAGAAAGCCTTCCTCGCTGAAGGAACGCACCGCGCCGCCCGGCCGCGAACCGCCCTCGAGCAGGACGAGATCGATACCCGGCCGCTGCTTGTTGAGGAAATGGGCCGTGGCCAGCCCCGAGAGGCCGCCGCCGATAATGATCACCTGATGGCTTTCTTCCATGGTCTTGCCGTTCCTGTTGGGTGATTAAGGCCTATCGCCAAGGGTGGCGGTGATGGCCTCGCCGTCCCACCGGATGTCGATCCAGCCGCCGTCGCGCAGCATGCCGGGGTTGATGATGGTGGTGCGGCCGATGGTGTCCACCCCTTTGGCCTCGTGGATGTGACCGGTGAGGCAAAGCTCCGGCTGCTGCTCCTCGATCAGGGCGCGGATGGCGCAGCTGCCCACGTGGCTGTTGTTGCCCAGCCGGTCGGTCTTGGTGCCGTGGGGCGGCGCGTGGCTGACCAGGATACGGCAGCGGGCACCCTCGGTGGCGGCCAAGCCTTCGGCGGCGAGGCGGGTAAGCTCGTTTTCTGAAAATTCGTTGGGGGTGCCGAACGGGGTGGGGTTTGAGCCGCCCACCCCGAAGATGCCGAGGTGGTTGACGACAACGCCGCGCCCGTGCAGGCTGATCCCCTCGTCGAGAAGATACCTGTTCACCTCCGGCCGGTCAAGGTTGCCGGCAACGGCCAGCAGGGCGGGGTTCTTCGCCCGGATGGCGGCGACCACCCTTTCTGCCTCGGCGCGGCCGCCGAAGTTGGTGAGATCGCCGGTGATCAGCAGCAGGTCCGCCGCGGCCAGTTCGGCAATGTCGGCCAGTCTGCCGAGGTCCATGTGGATGTCGCCGAAGGCGCAGATGCGCATCGGTTGAGAGGGGGTGCGGTCGGGGGCGGATTGTGAGTCTTTGGTAATCATTCCGGCGAGTTTATCAGACTTTGGCCGGCGACGACAGCGAAAAGATATTGCGTTGTCCGGCGCTTTTTGCAATAAAGATACGGTGCCGGGGAATCACCCCGTTTTTTTGTTTTCCGCTGTCGCTGCTGTGGTGCCAGGAAGGTCGAGGATATACCATGTCCAGAGTGTTGTCCGATAAGCCGCGTGTGTTGGTGGTGTACTATTCGTTCAGCGGCCAGACCATCGGTTTGTTGCACAAGCTGGTTGACGGCCTGCGCTTCCGTGGTGTGGAGGTGGCGATGGAGCGGTTGCGGCCGGTGCAGGCGATGCGTTTCCCGGTGGGCACCCTGGGCGCCACCCTGCGGATGATGGTGGCCACCTGCTTCCGGCCCCGGGTCGCCATCGAACCGTTGTCGCCGGAGAGCCGCGGCCGTTACGATCTGGTGGTGCTCGCCGGCCCCACCTGGTCGTACAACCCCAGCGGCCCGGTGCTCGCCTTCCTCGACCGCGACGGCGAGAGGATGCTCGCCGGCCGCAAGGTGCTGCCGTTCATCTCCTGCCGGGGTTACTGGCGATGGCACTGGTTCGGCCTGCGCGGCAAGCTCCGCGCCTGCCACGCCGACATCGCCAACCTGATGGTCTTCACCCACCCGCAGCCGGAGCCGTGGCGGACCCTCGGCGTCTTTCTGAAGATCGCCGGCAAGGCGCCGGAGCGGTCGCCGTTGTTGAAGCGGTGGTACAGCCGTTTCGGACACGGCCGCGATCAGCAGGAAGAGGCGTGGCGGTTCGGCCTCAACCTCGGCCGGGCCCTCCTGCGGGGCGACGACCTCGCCGCCCTTGATTTCCGCACCCCCACCGCCCAGCCCTGATCTCCCGCGCTTAAAATTCCACCCCTTTCTGCGCCTTGACGCCGTTTTCGTACGGGTGCTTGAGCAGCCGCATCTCGGTGGCCAGGTCCGCCGCCTGGATGATGCCGGGGCTCGCCCCCCGGCCGGTGATCACCACGTGCTGGTGGCCGGGCCGCTTGCGCAGGAGGTCGATCACCTCCAGCTCCTCGACGATCCGGTAGTTGACCAGATAGGTGAGCTCGTCCAGCACCACCAGGTCGAACCGGTCGCTCAAGACCGCCTCCTTGGCGAATTCCCACGCCTTGCGGCCCGCCTCCCGCACCGAGCTCTCTTCCTCCTTCCAGGTAAAGCCGGTCCCCAAGGTGTGAAACTCCACCAGTTCGGTGAGGTGGTTCTTGGCCGCTCGCGCCTCGCCGGTTTCCCATTTGCCCTTGATGAACTGAATGATGCAGATCCGCAGGCCGTGGCCCGCGGCCCGCACCGCCTGCCCGAGGGCGGCGGTGGTTTTGCCCTTGCCGTCGCCGGTGTAGAGGATGACGAGTCCTTGGTTTTGCATGGGGCTCTCCTGCGGAGGGGGGAACAAAAAAAGGGCCTAACTTGCCGGAAGTTAAACCCTTGTCTGGTATGTGTATGGTGG
>JAOUHH010000306.1 GCA_029865195.1 Desulfobulbaceae bacterium | reverse complement strand
CGGCAGCACATGCAGCACCTCCTGATCCGGGGGGATCGGCACCGCGCGGGCCGCATCGATGACCCGGTCGATATCGTCCTGCCGGATTTCCTGATGCTTGATGGCGATCAGGCCGTGGCTGTTGAAACCCTTGATGTGACTGCCGGCGATGCCCACATAAACCGAAGATATCTCACACCCGGCCATCATCGCCGCTTCGTCAACGGCGCTGCGGATGGAATTCACCGTGCTTTCGATGTTGACCACCACCCCCCGCCTCAGGCCGATGGAAGGATGTGTGCCGACGCCGATGATGTTCACCGTTTCGCCATGCACCTCGCCGACCACCGCGCAGATCTTGGTGGTGCCGATATCCAGCCCGACGATCAACTCTCCCCTGTCTTCATGCGCCATCTTTCTCACCCTTGGTCAGCCGCCTGACGTTCCCCAGCGACACCGTCGCGGCCCGACCATCAAATATTGCTGCACTTATCATGAGTTACGTTTTTCAGCTTGCGCCCTTCGAAACAACCAGCACCTTGTCCGGCCGGTAATCCATCCGGATGGCGGCCGTGGTTTCAAATTTCTTGTGGGTGTAGAGCCAGTGCAACACCCTGACCAGTCGGCCATACTTGACCTTCATCTGCTCCCGGCCCAGATAGATCGGGAAAGGACGGTCGGCAAGCAACAACACCAACCCTCCATCCTTGCCCAGATACAACTCCGAGATATTCTGCCGGGGCAGGATCGGGTTGCCGCAGCCGGCGTAGCCGACGAAACTCAGCGCCTCCCGCAGCGCCAACTGCCCGTCCGACCCTTCCTCCACCTTGGCGGTAATGCCACTGATCACCGGGAAATCCAAATCCTCCGGCGGCAGGGCAGCCGCGAAAATCACCCCTTTGCCGTCAACGAAATGTAACCCGTCCGGCAGATTGACCAGCGCCGCAGGCTTCCGCTCGGTGATGGTCACCTCCAGGCGGTTGGGCCAGTGCCGTTCGATGGCGGCGGCGGCGATCCATTCATGGGCCTCGATGCGTTCACGTATCTCATCAACCGACACACTCAAGAGGTTGGCGTAGATATCAACCCCGCTCAACTCCAGCACCTTGCTCTTGGGGACCCGCCGGCAGCCCTCGATGCCGATAGCGGTGAGCTGAAAGAAATCGGAGCGCAGCATCCCCTGATAAACGATAAAACCAACCAACCCCAGCGCCAACAACACCCCTAGAAGAATCAACCCCACCCACACGGCGATGTTGCGATGCTCGCCATCGCCATGCGGACGATACTGGTCGACTCGCGCCGTGCGAATTTTCTTCATGAGCCCTTCGCCCCTGCCGCCATAACCCTACCCCTGTCGATCGCCGATGATGCGCACCTCTGGCTCAAGCCAGATCCCACTCATTGCCGCAACCTTTTCCAGGACCACATCCATCAGCGCCAATATATCCCCGGCCGTGGCATGGCCCATGTTGACGATAAAATTGGCGTGCTTGGGCGAGACCATGGCATCGCCGATCCGGTATCCCTTCAGGCCCGCGTCCTGGATCAGTTTGCCGGCGGCAGGGCCGTCCGGCGGATTCTTGAAAAACGATCCGGCGCTCGGCTTGTCAAGCGGCTGCGTTCCCCGCCGACGCCGGGCCAACTCATGACACTGAGCCTCTATCTCATGCCGCGCCGCCTTTTCAAGACGCAGGGTTACCGCTGCCACCACCTGCTCTGCCAATCCCCAGCTCCGATAGCGGAAGGGGATTGAGGCGCCGGCAAGCTCGACAAGATTGCCGGCGCCGTCGATCACCGTCACCTGCTCCACCAGCGAGCCGATCTCCCGCCCCCAGGCGCCGGCGTTCATGACCACTGCTCCGCCGATGCTGCCGGGAATGCCGGCGGCAAATTCGAGACCGGAAAACTCCCGCTCCAGACACCAGTTGACCAGTCGGGCAAGACTGCAGCCCGCCTCGACGGTCACCCGCACCGCGCCATCTTGGGAGTCGACCTCGGCGATGGCCCCGAACGCCCGGCCAAGATGCAGTACCACCCCGGCAAAGCCTTCATCGGTAACGAGGATATTACTGCCGCCGCCAACAACCATCCACTTGATCTTCTGCTCGCGAAGCCCGCGCACCAGAGAGGCCAGTTCCTCAATGCTGCGCGGCTCGATCAGCGCAGCGGCAGGCCCACCGGCCTTGAAGGTCGAGTAGCGGGCCATGGGGCAACTCCAGAGAATCTCTCCATGCCACAGGGCTTGCACCGTTTTCCGCAGGTCAATCATCCAACGCGCCCCTTCTCGTTTTTCGCTGCTGCTCATAGCCTGCCGACGCGGTTGCATCTCGACCTTGAAATCGCCTGCAAGGTGCATTACTCAGTCTCCGATGAGTGTCAACAACTGCTCACCGACCCGGTAGATATTCCCCGCGCCCAGGGTCAGCACCACGTCCCCCGCCTGCAACAGGGGCTTCACCTCCGCGGCCATCTCGGCCAGCGCCGGCACCAGTTGCACGTTGCGCTGGCCGTGCAGCCGTACGCCCTCCATCAGCCACTCCGAACTGACGCCGTCGATGGGCTGTTCGCTGGCCGCATAGATCTCGGTCAGCATCAGCACATCCGCATCATGGAAGGCGGTGCAGAATTCCTTGTACAACCCCTGCGTCCGCGAGTAGCGATGGGGCTGAAACAGCACCACCAGCCGCCGTTTGGGCCAGGCGCTACGAATCGCGCCCAGGGTGGCCCTGATCTCGGTGGGGTGGTGGCCGTAATCGTCCATGACGGTGATGCCACCGGCCTCACCCTTCACCTGCAGGCGCCGCTGCACACCACTGAACTTCCGCAGCGCCTCGGCGATGACCGCGAACGGGATCTCCAGC
>JAOUHH010000307.1 GCA_029865195.1 Desulfobulbaceae bacterium | reverse complement strand
CGGAATGGTACCCAGGCAGCGGCAGATCCCGCTCCGGGGTCAGCCAGCGTATCTCCACGGTCACGGCAGCGGTCATTGGTCAAGCAGTTGCCAGTTGAGGTGATGATCTTCAACCGGGCCAAGCACTGCACAGGTCAGCGGCCGGGAGAAGATCCGTTGCCCGAGATCGCGAAGGTCGGCGGCGGACACCCGCGCAAAACCTGCCGCCACCTCGTCCAGGGGCACAAAGCGTTGAAAACAGAATTCGTTGCGCGCAAGCCTTGTCATCCGCGCGTCCATGTTATCGTCGGAGAGATAGAGCCCGGCGCGGACATATTCGAGTCCGTTGGCCAGCTCCTCGGCCGAGACCGGCTCGGTGACGAAGCGGCGCACCTCGCGGCCGATCAGCTCCAGCACCTGATTGGCGGAGCCGGGCTCGACCCCAAGGGAGATGGAGAGATACCCGGCATCGCTGTAGCCGGAGACATCGGAGGCGATGGAATAGGCGAGCCCCCGTTTTTCCCGGATCTCCTGAAAGAGCCGCGAGCTCATGTTGCCGCCGAGCAGCACGTTGAGCAGATACAGGGTGTAACGGTCCGGCGAGGTGAGCGACAAGCCGTAGGTGCCAAGGGCCAGGTGTAGCTGCTCCAGGGGCTTGGCGTACACCGTGCGGCGCACCGCCTGCACCGCCGGTGCCTGGCGGGCCGGCATGGAACCGGCGCTGCCCGCCATCCCGTCGAACACCCGGCGCCAAAGCTCGACAAAACGGTCATGATCGATATTGCCGGCCGCCGCCACCACAATCCTGCCCGGCGAGTAGGCCTGCTCCACATAATGGCGGAGCTTTGCCGAATCCATCGCCGCCACCACCTCGCGGGCGCCAAGCACGGGATAGCCGAGGGAATGATCGCCCCAGAGATCGGCGACAAAGAGATCGTGCAGCTGCTCGTCCGGGGTATCCTCCACCATGGAAAATTCCTGGAGGATGACCTGCCGTTCCCGCTCCACCTCTTCGGCGCTGAACAGGGAATGCAGGAAGAGATCGCCGAACAGCTCCACCAGTTGGGGGAGATGGCTGTCGAGGACCGTGGCGTAGAAGCAGGTATTTTCGCGGGTGGTGTAGGCGTTGGCGGTGCCGCCGAGGATGTCGAGCTCCCGGGCGATCTGCTGCGCGGTGCGTTTTCCCGTACCCTTAAAAAACATGTGCTCCACGAAATGCGCGCAACCGTTGTTCAGGTTGTGCTCATCCCGGGAGCCCACGTCTACCCAGATCCCGACCGCGGCGGTACGGCAATGCGCCACCTGTTCGGTGACGATGCGAACACCGTTGTCGAGGACCGTTTTATGATGCATCAGACCGCTTCGCTCAGGAAGAAAGCTCTTCGAGGGCGGCCTTGCGGCTCAAGCGAATCTTACCGTTGTTGTCAACGTTGAGAACCTTGACCATCACCTCTTCCCCTTCCTTGAGGACGTCGGTGACCTTCTCGACCCGGCCGCTCTCCAGTTCGGAGATGTGGACGAGGCCGTCGGTGCCGGGCAGGATCTCGACAAAGGCGCCGAAATCCATGATCTTGCGGACCGTACCCTTGTAGATCTTGCCGATCTCGGCCTCCTTGGTCAGTTCGTCAACCCGGGCGACCACCTGATCGGCAATCTCGCCGGAGGGGGCGAAGATCATCACCTTGCCGGAATCCTCGACATCGATCTTGACCCCGAACTCGGCGGTAAGGCCCTTGATCACCTTGCCCCCCGGGCCGATCAGATCGCGAATCTTCTCCGGATTGATCTGCAGGTGGAAGATCTTCGGTGCGTGCTTGGGCACCTCCGTGCGGGGCTCGGTCATGGTCTCGGCCATCTTGCCGAGGATATGGATACGGCCGGCCTTGGCTTGGGCAAGGGCCTTCTGCATGATCTCGCGGGAAACGCCCTCGATCTTGATATCCATCTGCAGGGCGGTGATCCCCTCGTCGGTGCCGGTGACCTTGAAATCCATGTCACCCAAGTGATCCTCGTCGCCGAGGATATCGGAGAGCACCACCACCTCGTCGCCTTCCTTGATCAGACCCATGGCGATGCCGGAAACCGGTTTGCGCAGGGGCACGCCGGCATCCATCAGCGCCAGCGAGCCGCCGCAGACGGTGGCCATGGAGGAAGAGCCGTTGGACTCCATAACCTCGGAAACCACCCGGATGGTATAGGGGAAGCTGCCGTCCTTGGGCAACATGGCCCGCAGGCTCCGCTCGGCCAGGGCGCCGTGACCGATATCACGACGGCTGGGGCCGCGCATGAACCGGCACTCGCCCACGCAGTAGGGAGGGAAGTTGTAGTGGAGCATGAACGACTTGAAGGAGTCGCCGTACAGGGAGTCGACCCGCTGCTCATCCTGGGTGGAGCCGAGGGTGGCGGTGACCATGGCCTGGGTCTCGCCGCGGGTGAAGAGCGCCGAACCGTGGGTCCGGGGCAGCGCCTTGACCTCGCTTGAGATGGGGCGGATCTCGTCGAAGCGGCGGCCGTCGATGCGCGCCTTCTCCTTGACGATGCGATCGCGCATCATGGTTTTCTTGAGACTGCCGAGATAGCTCTTGGCCTCACCGGCCCTGTCGGCATACTCGTCACCGAGCTGCGCGACGACCTGCTTCGCCAACTGATCATAAGCACCGTAGCGCTCCATCTTGTCGACGGTGGTGATCACCTTCTTCATCGCCTCGGAGGCGATCGCGGCCACCTTGGCCTTCAATACCTCGTCGACCTTGGGCGGCTCGACCTCAATCTTGACCTTGCCGGCGGCGGCCCGCAGTTCATCCTGCATGTCGAGGATCGGCTGCAACCCGGCATGACCGAAGTAGATCCCCTCAAGGATCTCC
>JAOUHH010000083.1 GCA_029865195.1 Desulfobulbaceae bacterium | reverse complement strand
TACCGAAGATTACTATAACGCTATCGTTTTGAACCAGCAGCCGGGGCTGAGCGAAGAACTGCACCAGGCTGTGCGGCAACGTTTGGCTGAAAGTCCCCGGATGATGGAGTTAATGCAGGAGTTTGGCGTTACCCTCTAGGGTGTCGCAGATGTTTATCGGTAAACGTACAAAATCATAAGAAATACAAGGATGGCCGCTTCTTTCCCGGAGCTGTTTTGTAATGGGAAGGGGGCGTTTGGTATTGGCAAAAAAGGAATTTTGCTGATTTTAGTTTTTCTTTCAATGAACCTGAACATTAATAAAGAGGGAAACCATGATCAGAACACCTGTCTTGCCAGGTAGCATTCCTCCTGCATTTTGGATGTATAACATTGATACCATAGGTATGTCCAAGTCCACCCCTGGGCAGACTGCTGCCCGCCAAGACATTTTCAGTGTCAAAAACGAGGCGGATATCACCATCGAAACTGCGGATGGGGACAGGGTCACCTTTAATTATCAATCCATTGCTTCACAGTGTGACTATCTTCGTCAGGCGGATGTTACGGAACAGGGGCATTCCGAATCACAGTACGATAATAATTCCATGTGCGTTGTCGGGGAGTTAGATGCGCAGGAGAGAGCCGACATCGAGGCGTTTGAGGAAAATATGTCGGCCATTATGGACGCTTTCTTTGCTGGCAAATCAAGTATGACCGGCGATCAGATTGATTTGGATCTCTCCAATTATCAGGCCTTGAATAGTTACTCGATGTCGCTGAATTCGCAAAGTATTACATGTTCATGGGTAACCGGGATACTTGAAGATATTGATATGCCGCTGCGGGAAAGCCTTCAATTTAATCCTCAGGAAACGGTGGATGATCCTGGCGTGGGTAATGAATATGCGGCAAACAACGGGCAAGAGCTGGCAGAGCAGGTCAATCCCTATGCGTTTGATTTTGCATTCTCGCACTTTCATCAACATACTTTCAATATAGCGTCGCAGCGCATTTATTTGCCCATTGAAAATATCATCGCCAATCAGCAGGAAGCTTACGCCAAGCAGGAAGGCCTGAATGCTCTTGACTCCCCGGCTGTTGTCGCTTCATCCTCGCAAGAGGTGGATGTGACAGATCGTCTTGCCGAAATGCGCCAGGACATTATCTATGCCTTTACCCGGCATGGAGCCTTGGCAAAAGATGATTCTTCGCAGAAATTTGATACCTTTGAACAGGAGGTTCTGGATTTAATCGATCGGCGTTTCGAAGAAAGCAAAGAAGCTTGATTTGGCGTTGAGGTCGGCATATCTGGCAGGAGCGGTTTCATTGCCCGATCGCTGTTGATGCCGCTCCTGCAAGGTTCATGTTAATGAACTTATTTCAGCCGTTTTTCCGATAAAAAATCTTGCCCACTCTTTGAATATGATCAAGCAAATCCGGGTTTGATATCTGGTGATAGATGGAGAGGTCGAAGGTGTAGGGCAGGAGCAGGTCGTCCAGCTCTCGGCTGATCTTGTTGAGGATTTGCAGGTCGAGTCCTGCTCCTTTGAGAGTCAGGTCGATATCGGAGCCTTGGCGCTGGGTGCCTTTGGCGCGGGAGCCGTAAAGGACGGCCTCTTCCACGGCGGGGCTGGCGGCCAGAACGTGGTTGATCTTCTCGATAACCTTGTCTTGCAAGCCAAACGCCATCGTTCACTCTTCCTTGCTGGAATCGATACGAAGTTTGTTGAATTTTCCCTGTAGACTGAGGAACAGAGGGTGGTATCGGTTGAGGACAGCCCGGCATATCTCGGCGGCGGTTTCTTCGTTGTAGGTATGAGATGTCTTGTTGCGGCTGCTGAGCATGTCCATCCAGCCTTCGCCGTCTTCGATCATCCCCATGGTAAAGGCTTTACGGATGGTATCGCGTGAGCCGTAAATCTCTGTCTCGCCTTGGTACTCAAGAAAATCCTTGATGGTGTTCCAGGCCAGTTCGTAGGTGTATTCGAAAGATTTAACCAACCCCTGTTCTTCCAGTTCCGACAAGTCGCCCTTATCAACAAATTTCTGCAATTGGCGCAAAGCTTTTTCGTAATTAGCGAACCGTTGCAGCCAGCGTATGTCCTGGTTTGTGGATGGCATAATTAGATTTCAACTCTGTTTATGGTAGAGGGCTTTGGGTAGCTGATAATGTCATCTGCTGTATTGGTGAGCATGACTTCTATTCCCACAACCGCTCCTGTTTTGCAATAGGGACAGAGTGTTTTATTTCCCCTGCTCCTTGGCCCAGGTGTCTCGGAGGGTGACGGTGCGGTTGAACACCGGCCGGTCGGGCCGGGAGTCCACACTGTCGGCACAGAAGTAGCCGAGGCGCTCGAACTGGAAGCTGTCGCCGGGGCGGGCCGCGGCAAGGCTTGGCTCAAGCTTGCAGCCGGTGAGCACGGTCAGCGACTCGGGGTTGATGAGTTCCTTGAAGTCATGCTCCTTGTCGCCGCCGGGGTTTTCCACCGTGAACAGGCGGTCGTAGAGGCGGACCTCTGCGTTTACGGCGTGGGCGGCCGAGACCCAGTGGATGGTGCCTTTCACCTTGCGGCCGTCCGGGGCAGAGCCGCCCCGGCTCTCGGGATCGTAGGTGCAACGCAGCTCGACCACGTTGCCGTTTGCGTCCTTGATCGCCTCCCGGCAGGTGATGAGATAGGCGGAACGGAACCGAACCTCGCGGCCCTCGCTCAGCCGGTAGAATTTCTTCGGCGCATCCGCCATGTAGTCGTCGCGTTCGATGTACAGCTCCCGCGAAAAGGGAACCATGCGGCTGCCCATCTCCGGGTTGGCGGGGTGATTGGGCGCTTCGAACTCCTCCACCTGGCCTTCCGGGTAGTTCTCGACCACCACCTTCAGCGGTTGCAAAACGGCCAGCGCCCTGGGCGCGGTGTCGTTGAGATCCTCGCGGATGCTGAATTCAAGCAGCGCCGTGTCCACCATGCTGTCGCGCTTGGCCACACCGATCCGTTCGCAGAAGGCGCGGATCGCCTTCGGCGTGTAGCCGCGCCGGCGGAAACCGGAGATGGTCGGCATCCGGGGGTCGTCCCAGCCGGAGACATGGTGGTCGTTGACCAGTTGCAGGAGTTTTCGCTTGCTCATCACCGTATAGGTGAGGTTGAGCCGGGCGAACTCGATCTGTTGCGGATGGCACTGGGTGCCGAGGGCGTCGAGTATCCAGTCGTACAGGGGGCGATGATCCTCGAACTCCAGGGTGCAGATGGAGTGGGTGATGCCCTCGATGGAGTCGGAGAGGCAGTGGGCGAAGTCGTACATCGGGTAGATACACCATTGGTCGCCGGTGCGGTGATGGTGGGCGCGCAGCACCCGGTAGATAACCGGATCGCGCATGTTGATGTTGCCGGAGGTCATGTCGATCTTGGCCCGCAATACCCTGCTGCCGTCCGGGAACTCACCGTTGCGCATCCGGGCGAAGAGGTCGACATTCTCCGCCACCGTCCGGTTGCGGTACGGGCTCTCCTTGCCGGGCTCGGTGAGGGTGCCGCGGTACTCGCGCATCTCTTCCGGGGTCAGGTCGCAGACATAGGCCTTGCCCAGCTTGATCAGCGCCACCGCGAACTCGTAGATCCGTTCGAAATAGTCGGAGGCGTAAAAGAGGTTGGCGCCCCAGTCAAAGCCGAGCCAGCGGACGTCGGTCATGATCGACTCCACGTAGGCGATCTCTTCCTTGCTGGGGTTGGTGTCGTCGAAACGCAGGTGGCAGCGGCCCTGGTAGTCGGCCGCCAGCCCGAAATTCAGGCAGATGGACTTGGCATGGCCGATGTGCAGGAAGCCGTTGGGCTCCGGGGGGAAACGGGTCACCACCCGGCCGTCGTTCTTGCCGGCCTGGCGGTCTTCGTCGATGATGTTGCGGATGAAGTTGGATGGTGGCGCGCTTTCCGGAGCGGTGGTCATGTCTTGCTCTTCCTTGGGCAAAGATTAGGCAAAAAGTTTGGCGACGTTGCGGAGGCGGCTGGTGACCCGCTCCTTGCCGAGGGTTTCCAGAACCTCGAACATGCCGGGGCCGGCCAGACAACCGGTGGTGACGGTGCGGGCGCCGTTGATGAGGATGCCGGGCTTGATGCCGAGCTCCTCGGCCAGGGCGCGCGCCGCCTGTTCCACCGTTTCCTTGTTGTAGTCGGCAAGGGCGGCGAACCGGTCGGCCAGCAACGGCAGCCATTCAACCAGTTGCGGATTCTTGGTGATATTCTTCTCAATGGCCCGCTCCTCGACCTCGAAATCATCGGCAAAGTAGGCGCGGCCCAGGGTGGTGAAGTCGACCAGGGTGTAGTACCGCTCACGGATCAGCCCCAGGGTCTGCAGGAACCAGTCGCGCCGTCCGGCCTCGTAGGCGTCGTCCCAGATCTGCGCCTTCTGCAGGAAGGGCTTGACCAGCCCGGCAAGCTCCTCGATGGCGATGGTCTGCAGGTAGTGGCCGTTGATGCTGAGCGCCTTGGGGTCGGTGATGAACTTGGGGTCGTCTTTCTTGTAGTTGAAGATCGAGTTGGAGCGGCTGATGCCGTCCAGCGAAAAGGCCTCAAGCAGTTCCGCCTCGCTGAAGAATTCGCGGTCGTCGCCACTCGACCAGCCGAGCAGGACAAGAAAGTTGATCAATCCCCACGGCAGGAAGCCGATCTCGCGATAGTACTGGACGGCGACGATCTCGCCGTGGCTGCGTTTGGAGATCTTCCGTTTCTGGAGATCGAGGGTCAGCGGCATGTGGGCGAAGATCGGCAGTTTCGCGCCCAGGGCCTGGTAGATCAGAATCTGGCGCGGGGTGTTGGCCAGGCCGTCCTGGCCGCGGACGATGTGGCTGATCCGGTCGCGGATGTCGTCAACCACGTTGCAGAGGAGGTAGAGGGGTTTGCCGTTGGAGCGGACGATGACGAAATCCTCGATGTCGCGGTACTTGCGTTCGATGCGGCCGTACACCGCGTCTTCGAAGACCACCGCCCCTTCCTGTTCCGGCACCTTGAAGCGGATCACGTAGGGGATGCCCGCCGCCTCCTTGGCTGCCACCTCTGCGGCACTCAGGTTGCGGCAGGTTTTGTCGTACTTGAAATCAAGCTTGGCGGCCTGTGCCGCTTCCCGCTTGGCCTCCAGCTCCTCCACGGTGCAGAAGCATTTGTAGGCGTCGCCGCTGTCCAGCATCTTCTGGGCGGCGGCGGCGTGGTCGGCGGCGAACTCGGTCTGGAAATAGGGGCCCTCGTCCCAGGTGATGCCGAGCCAGGTCAGGCCGTCGATGATGCCGTCGATGGATTCCTGGGTGGACCGTTCGGCATCGGTATCCTCGATGCGCAGGACCAGCTTGCCGTTATGCTTCTTGGCGAACAGCCAGTTGTAGATGGCGGTGCGGGCGCCGCCGATATGCAGATAGCCCGTGGGGCTGGGTGGGAAACGTAAGCGTACTTCAGACATCGTCTGCTCCTTGAGGTGTTGCGTTGGTGGCCGCTGTCTCACGTGAAAAGCGGAAATGAAGCTGTTTATAGCCTTTTTTGCGTTGTTATTCAATAAGCGCGAAGCGGCTATATGCGATTTGTGTTGAGAAATCAGCAGGTCTGCCGAATTATTGCCGGCGCTTGCCGTCACCGCGGTTGGGGTGCGCTTGAATAATATTTTTTTAAGGGTGGAAATGTGCTATTATGTATTTGCAATATGGTTGCCGGGCCGGAGTGGTGATGGTCATTTCTCAGGACAGGCGCAGCCGAATACGAAAAGGAAGGAGGGGCTGTTATGATGGTCGATCCCTCGAATGCGGTAGCCCAGTATAGTTCGCTGAACAAGACAGAGCGGAGTTCGCAACCCACCAGCGTTACCAACGAACCGAAGCCAAACCCCGAAAACTCCGTTGAGTCCGGCAAGACCAGCGAGGTCGGGCCGGCGGTGGTGACCAGCTTCTCGGCGGCGGCGCTGGAAACCGCCAAGTCCGTGAAGGCGTCGGAGCAGATGGCAGATGTGGAACCACCCAAGGATGCCGCCAAGGATACCGATATGCCCTAGCGGCCGTATGGATATAACCGTGCCGTTGCGGCGCGAAAAAAAAGAGGTTGCTTCGGCAGCCTCTTTTTTTATGCATTTTTACAACCCCAGTTCGGTCAGGAAGCGGGGGTTGGTGCTCCAGTTTTTCTGTACCTTCACCCAGAGCTTCAACATCACGGGCATGCCGAGCAGGTCTTGAATCTCGCGGCGGGCGGCCTTGCCGATCTCCTTCAGCATGATCCCGCCCTTGCCGATGATAATCCCCTTCTGTGAGTCCTTTTCCACCAGGATGGTGGCGTGGATGGTTGTCGCCCCCTTGACCTCGTCCTCGATGAAGGCGTCGATGACCACCGCCGTTGCATAGGGCACCTCCTGGTTGGTGCGCCGGAAGATCTTTTCCCGGATGATCTCGCCGACGATGAACCGTTCGGTGGCGTCGGTGGGGATGTCCTCCGGGTAGAGGCGCGGCCCTTCCGGCATCAGCTTGAGGATCTCGGCCAGCAGGGTGTCGATGCCGTCCTTGCTTTTGGCGGAGATGGGTATCAGCGCCGTGAAGGGATACATCTCCTGGTAGGCGTTGAGGACCGGGAGGAGCTTTTTCTTGTCCACCAGATCGATCTTGTTGACGGCCAGCAGCACCGGCTTGTTGGCCTTGCGCAGATGCTGAAAGGGTGCGGCTTCGTCCCGGGTCTTTGCCATGGAGGCGTCGATCATGAAGAGGATCGCGTCCACCTCCGGCAGGGTGTCCAGCGCCACCTTCACCATCCCCTGGTTGAGCGGGGTTCGGGCGCTGTGCAGGCCGGGGGTGTCGAGGAGGATCAGTTGGTAGTCCGGGCCGTTGACGATGCCCATGATCCGGTTCCTGGTGGTTTGCGGCTTGGGTGAGACGATGGAGATTTTTTGGCCCAGCAGGCAGTTGAGCAGGGTTGATTTGCCGACATTGGGTGGGCCGATGAGGGCGATGATGCCGGTTTTGATCGATGTTTCCTCTGGATTCTGCATGGGGTCGTCCAAGTTGATTTTTACGTGGTTTTTGCCGGTCACCGGCGTATTGAGGTGACAAACCGGTCGATAGTTGTTACACCAAACCCCATCCGTGGGGCCTTCCTGCCTTTTGCGGCACCTCCCGGCATCCAGCCCGGCAGCCACGGCTCTTCACAACAGAGAATACAATATAATCGTAGTTCATACGGAGTTTTTGATGACCGCACAAGGCAAACTTGGCGAATATGTCGAGCAGGGCAAATTTATCTGCGCCTTTGTGGTTGAGGATACCGGCAAACGGCTGCATCTCCTCAACCAGAATGGCCGCGAGGTGAGCCTCTCCCTGTCACGGCTGGTGCATCTGTCGCAGGCGTCGTCTTTTGCATCCGTGCATATGCCGCGGGAGGAGATGTTGCGGGCGTTGAAGGAGGTCGCCGAACGGCGGCGGGAGCTGATGGCGCAGGTTGATCTCGCCGGCATCTGGGAATTGGCCGTCGAGGAGCCGGAGTCGGTCTTCGAGCCCCGTTTTCTCGCCGAACTCTCCTTTGGCGAGGACGCCTCCGACGACCATGTCGCCGCCTTCCTGCGTTCCATCTTCGTGGACCGGCTATATTTCAAGTACAAGGAGGGGCGGATCACCGTCCATTCTGCCGAGGTTGTCGAGCAGCTCCGGCATCAACAGGAGCAGGAGCTGCAGAAAGAGGCCCTGCTTGAAAACGGCGGCAAAGGATTGCTGCAGATATGGGAAGGTGACGCCGAGGCGGCGTGGCCGGAGCGGGAAGATTGTCTGGGGATGGTGCGCGACTATTACCTGCACGGCAACGACGCCCCGGAGAGCGCGACCGCCCGCGAGTTGCTGCGGCGGGCCGGTTTGAACCACCCACACGACGGGTTTCATCTGCTGGTCAAGGCCGGGATCTGGCATCCGCATGAAAATCTGCCGTTTCACCGGCAGGAACTTGCCGATGCCTTCTCTGAAGAGGCCCTGGCGCAGGCGGCGGCCATCCCGGCCCCGGATATCGCTGCCCTTTGCGCCGACCGCCGCCGGGACCTCACCGCCCTGCCGCTGCTGACCATCGATGGCGCCGAGACCAGGGATTATGACGACGCCCTCCATATCGAGAAGCGTGGTGACAACTATCTGGTCGGCATCCATATCTCCGATGTCGCCCACTACGTGCGGCCGGGGGATGCGTTGTACGCCGAGGCGCTGAACCGGGTGACCTCGCTCTATTTCCCGGAGCGGCAGGTGCCGATGCTGCCGCCCGAGATCTCCCAGGGCTGCTGCAGCCTCATCGCCGGCCAGCCGCGCGCCGCGGTCAGCTTCATGGTGGAGCTTTCGCCGGCCGGCGAGGTGCTTGATTTCGATCTGCTGGCCAGCGTGGTGATGGTCAAGCGGCAGCTCTCCTACGGCGAGGCGGAGAAAATGGTGGAGAGCGACGAGGAGTTGCGGCTGCTCGCCGACTTGAGCCAAAAGCTGCAGCAGCGGCGGATCGCGGCGGGCGCGCTGTTGATCCCCATCCCGGACGTGAATATCAAATTGACCGACGGCGGCGAGCCCGTTGCCGTCGAGTTGAGTGATGTGGACACGGTGAGCCGGACCCTGGTCGCCGAATTCATGGTGCTCGCCAATACCCTGGGGGCGCAGTTCGTGGCCGAGCGGGAGGTCCCCGGCCTCTATCGCTGCCAGGAGCCGCCGCGCAAGCGGCTGTTCACCAATCCGCAGCGGGATCTGCTGGTCAACTTCCAGCAGCGGCGATTCCTGTCGCCGGGGCAGTTGCTGACCACCCCCAAGCCGCACAGCGGGGTCGGGGTGAGCCAGTACACCACGGTGACATCGCCCATCCGGCGGCTGCTGGATCTGCTCATGCAGCAGCAGATCAAAAATCTGCTGGCCGGCAAGGGCGCGCTCTACCGCCGCGAGGAGTTGAACGACCTGGCGGCGAAGCTCCTCACCACCCAGAGCCGGGTCAATCAGGTCCGGCAGCAGCGGCACCGCTACTGGCTGCTCAAGTATCTTGAGCCGAGGGTCGGCGAACGGGTCGAGGCGCTGGTGGTCAATCGCGGCCCCAAGCGGGTGCAGGTGGTGTTGACCGACTGCCTGCTGGACGGCGATCTGCCCGTGGTGCAGGCCGGGCGGGCGGAGGCTGGTGAGTTGGTGCAGGTGAAGCTCGAGCGGGTTGATGCCCTGGATAATCAGTTGCGGTTTGGCTGGTAGGAGGTCGCGGTGGCGACCGATGGCTGATCAGTCGTAGATCAGGCAGGTGTAGCGTTCCAGGATCGCCTCGGTTTCGGCGTCCAGTTGATCCGCCACCTCGTGGATCTGGTATTCGTGGCCGCAGCGGGTGCAACGCATCCGCACCCGGCCGCAGCTTCGTTTGACTTCAAGTTTGCCTTTACATTTCTTGCACTGCATCTGATTCTCTCGGCGTTTTTCTTAGCTCAGCAACTCGGCGCGGGTGAACACCGCCTCAAGCTTCACCCCTTTCGCGGCCAGCGCCTCGGCGCCGCCTTCCTGACGGTCAACCACGGTTAATACCGCGCCAACCTTGAACCCCTGCGCCTCCACGCGGTCGATCACCTTGATCAGGGTGCCGCCGCTGGTCACCACGTCCTCAACCAGGGCCACGGTGGCGCCTTCCGGCAGGTTCTTGCGGCCTTCGAGATAGTCCTCGGTGCCGTGTTTCTTCGATTCCTTCCTGACAATAAAGGCCGGGATCGGCGCTTTCTCGAGAAAACTTACCATGGAAACCGCCGTCACCAGCGGGTCGGCGCCCAGGGTCATGCCGCCCACGGCGTCGATCTTATCTTTATGCGCCCGGATCATCTCGAACATCAGCTTGCCGCAGAGATACGCCCCTTCGGCGGAAAGGGTGGTCTGCTTGCCGTCGATGTAAAAGTCGGACTCCCGCCCGGAGGAGAGGGTAAAGGTGCCCTTGCGGTAGGATTTTTCGAGAAGGAGTTGTTTGAGGCGTTCTCTGTCGGTCATTGCGAATCCAT
>JAOUHH010000082.1 GCA_029865195.1 Desulfobulbaceae bacterium | reverse complement strand
ATCGCCATCGCCATCTCCTTCTCCATCATCCTGAGCCTCTTTGTCTCGGTGTCGGTGATCCCGACCATGATCTATCAGTTTTACAAGCGCAAGCAGCAGCGCGAACCCGGACGCCTCCAGCAGAGTAAGATCGGGCCAAAGCTTGCGGCCTGGCTGATGCGCTACTCCGACCTCTGCCTGAAAAACACCTTCAACCGCGCGGCCACGGTGATCCTCTTCACCACCCTCTCCCTCGGCCTCACCGCCTGGCTGATCCCCAGCGCCGAGTACCTGCCCCAGGGCAACCGCAACCTGATCCTGAACATCCTCATCCCGCCGCCGGGCTATTCGGTGGACAAGATGAAGGAGATGGGCCACTACATCTACAACGAGGCCAAGCCCTACTTCGAGGCGGACGGCAAGGACGGCATCCCCCGGATCAAACAGATGTTCTACGTGGGGGCCGAGCGCTTCAACCTCTTCGGCGGCATCTGCGCCCATGACACCCGCGCCAAGGAGATGATGCCGCTCTTCAACCGCATCATGCACTCCATCCCCGGCATCTTCGGGGTCAGCATCCAGTCCGGCATCTTTGAATCCGGGATCGGCAAGGGGCGGACGGTGGACGTCAACATCTCCGGCCAGGAGATCGACAAGATCATCGGCGTGGCCCAGTCGCTGATGTTCGGCCTGATCCCGGCCAAGATGCCGACGGCGCAGATCCGCCCCATCCCCTCCGTCGAATCCAGCTATCCGGAGGCGAAGATCATCCCCAACAAGGAGAAACTCGCGGCCAACGGCCTCAACGAGGATGATCTTGGGGTCTATGTGGATGTGTTGATGGACGGCCGCAAGATCGAGGAGTACCGGCCGGACGGGGTCAAGCAGGTGGACCTGCTGCTCAAGGGCAGCGATGTCGCCTACCGGGCGCCCGAGGATATCCTGGCCGGCACCATCGTCAACAACCACGGCAACCTGATCCGGGTGGGCGATGTGGCGAGCCTCCAGTATGGACAGGGGATGGCGCAGATCAACCATCTGGAGCGGAACCGGACCATCACCCTGCAGGTGACGCCGCCGGCCGACCTGCCGCTGCAGACGGCGATGGAGATCATCGAAGGCGAGATCATCGCCTCCCTGCAGAAGGAGGGCAAGCTTGCCGGGGTGCAGGTCAAGGTGGGCGGCAACGCCGACAAGCTGGTGGAAACCAAGCGCGCCCTGCAGTGGAACCTGCTCCTCGCCCTGGCCATCACCTATCTCCTGATGGCGGCGCTGTTCGAGAATTTCCTCTACCCGTTGATCATCCTCTTCAGCGTGCCGCTGGCCGCGGCCGGCGGCTTTATCGGCCTCCGGCTGGTCAATGCCTTCATCGCCCCCCAGGGCTTTGACGTGCTGACCATGCTCGGCTTCATCATCCTCATCGGCACGGTGGTCAACAACGCCATCCTCATCGTCCACCAGTCGCTGAACAACGTCCGCTACAACGGCATGGTCGGCGTTGCCGCCATCTCCGACGCGGTGCAGACCCGCATCCGGCCGATCTTCATGAGCGCCACCACCAGCCTGCTCGGCATGATGCCCCTGGTGGTGGCGACCGGCTCCGGCAGCGAGCTGTACCGCGGCCTGGGCAGCGTCCTGCTGGGCGGACTCGCCATGTCGACCCTGTTCACCCTCTATGTCATCCCGTCGCTACTTGCCTTTTTTATCGGTTATGAGAGGAGTCGCACCCATGAAAACGATTAATTGCGCCATCGCCCTGTGCATCTTTTTCGCCGCCGGCGCCCAAGCCGCCACCCTTACGGAACTGCAGCAACAGGCGTTAGAGAACCGCAACCTGGTCAAGAAATACGAGGCCGCCCTCGAGATCGGCAAGCGGGACGAGTCGTTGGCCAAAAGCCGCCTCTACCCCTCCCTCGACCTTTCCTACACCGCCAACGCCCTCGATGAGAACAGCGCCTCTGAGGACAGCGAGAACAGCGTTGCCGTGGGCGCCATCACCTGGAACCTCTTCGCCGGCTTTCAGGACCGATACAACATCCGGTCCGCCCAGCTTACCAAATCGGCGGACGCCTTTAAACTTGCCGGGATCAAACAGGATATCCAGTTGAACGTGGCCCTGCGCTACCTCACCGCCTACACCAGCCAGGCGAGCCTGCAGGTCGCCAAGGACTCCTGCGCCACCCTGCGCAAGATTCACACCGACGCCGAAAACCGCTACAACGTCGGTCTGATCAAGAAAAATGAGCTGCTCCGCTTCAAGGTGGACCTCGACAACGCGGTCATCACCGAGAAGAAGGCGCAAGCCGAACTGGACAAGAGCATCCGCCTGCTCAAGCGGGAGATAGACGGCGAGGTCGATCCGGGGCAGCTCACCTTCGGCGAGTTCGACCAGCTACCGAGCCTCGATGAGAAAAGCGCCATCGAAACGAAGATGTTGGAGAACCGCAGTGAGCTGCGGGCGCTCCAGGAACTTGCGCAGGCGGCCAACGTGCAGATCAAGGCGGCTTACGGCGCCATGCTGCCACGGCTTGACATCACCGGCAGCTACCGGAAGTACACCGATGAGTACGATCTGTCCGGCAACACCGCCGACGAGGAGCTGCGCACCCAGCTCACCCTCTCCATGAACCTCTTTGACGGCTTCGGCAAGTATCACCGGGTGGGCAAGGCCAAGCGGCAAGAGGATTCCCTGCGCTACGATCTGGCCGAGCTTGAGAGCGACCTCAAGGCGCAGTTGCAGAACCTGTTTCTCGATTATGCGGTGAGCGCCGAGAATATCGGTGTTGCCAAGAGCAGCATCGAGCTCGCGGAGGAAAACCTCCGCATCACCCGCCTCTCTTACCAAGAGGGCCTGGAAAAGGAATCCGACCTGCTGGACGCGATCACCAACCTCTCCCGCGCCCAGTACAACTTCGTGAGCGCGAAGAGCGAGTTGTTCGCCAACTACTTCAAGATCACCAGGGCGGTGGAGGGGTTTTAAACAGACCCCGCGATACTCGCAAGCGCCCTCGGTCATCTCGGCCGATAAAAAAAGCGGCGCGTGACAGAGGTCACGCGCCGCTTTTTTTGTGTGCAGATTGTTCCGGGCCGAGGCCCGAGCTGGATCAGGGGTTGATGCCCATCTCCTTTTCCTTGGCGGCAACCGCCAGCCGGGTCTTGACCGCGGTATCGGGGATCAGGCTCATGGAGTCGATGCCGCACTCCACCAGGAAGGTTGCGAAATCCGGGAAGTCGGACGGCCCCTGGCCGCAGATGCCGATCTTCTTGCCGCGCCGCTTGGCGGTGGCGATCACCATCTTGATCATCGTTTTCACCGCCTCGTGACGCTCGTCGGCGATACCGGCGATGAGGCCGGAATCACGGTCGAGGCCGTAGGTCAGCTGGGTGAGATCGTTGGAGCCGATGGAGAAGCCGTCGAAGATATCGGCGAAGGCATCGGCGCAGATGACGTTGGACGGGATCTCGCACATCACGTAGAGCTCCAGGCCGTTCTCGCCCTGCACCAGGCCACACTCACGCATGACCTCGATAACCTTCTTGCCCTCTTCCGGGGTCCGGCAGAAGGGCACCATCAACTTGATGTTGTTGAGGCCCATGTCGTTACGCGCCTTGAGCAGACCCTTGCACTCCAGTTCGAAGGCCTGCCGGTATTTCGGATCGTAGTAACGGGAGGCGCCGCGCCAGCCGATCATCGGGTTTTCCTCATGGGGCTCGTAGAAACTGCCGCCGACCAGGTTGGCGTATTCGTTGGACTTGAAGTCCGAGAGGCGGACGATGACATCCTTGGGGTAGAAACCGGCGGCGATGCGGCCGACACCCTCGGCAACCTTGTCGATGAAGAACTGCTTCTTATCGGGGTAGGCGCCGGTCCGCTCGTCGATAACCTTGACCACGGCCTGCTTGGCCGGATCAGAGGATTTCTTTAACTCCTCGTAGTTGAACAGGGCCAGCGGATGGATGCCGATGTGGGAGTTGATGACAAACTCCTCGCGGGCAAGGCCCACGCCGTCGTTGGGGATCTGGCACTCGGTGAAGGCCTTCTCGGGGATGGCCAGGTTCATCATGATCTTGGTCTTGGTCTTGGGCAGGTCGCCCAGATCGAGCTTCTCGACCTCAAATTTCAGCAGCCCCTCGTAAACATAACCGGTCTCGCCCTCGGCCGAGGAAACGGTGACGTTCTGACCGCTCTTGATGTCCTTGGAGCCGGTGCCGGTGCCGATGACGCAGGGGATGCCGAGCTCGCGGGAGATGATCGCGGCGTGGCAGGTCCGACCGCCGCGGTTGGTGACGATGGCGGAGGCGATCTTCATGATCGGCTCCCAGTCAGGGTCGGTCATGTCGGTGACCAGGACCTGGCCCTTCTTGAAGTCGTGAATGTCAACGACATCGTTGATGACGTTGGCCTCGCCCTGACCGATCTTGGCGCCGACGGCCAACCCTTCAACCAGGACCTTGCCCTTCTCCTTGAGCTTGTAGGTCTCCATGACCCCCTTGTTGCTCTGGGAATGTACGGTCTCGGGACGCGCCTGGACGATGAAGAGCTTGCCGGTGCCGACCTTGACGCCGTCGCCGTCCTTGGCCCACTCGATATCCATGCCCTTCTTGTAGTGATCCTCGATGATGCAGGCCCACTTGGCGAGCTGCAGGATCTCGTCGTCGCTGATCACATACTTGCTACGCTCTTCCGCGGTGGTGGGGATGTTCCTGACCGGCTCCTCGGTGTTGGGGTCGTTGTCGTAGATCATCTTGATCTCTTTGCTGCCCACCCGCTTGCTGACCACGGGCCGCTTGCCCTGCTTCAGGGTAGGCTTGAACACGTAGTACTCGTCGGGGTTGACCGCACCCTGCACGACATTCTCGCCGAGGCCCCAAGCGCCGGTGATGAAGACCGCGTCTTCAAAGCCGCTCTCGGTGTCGATGGAGAACAGAACGCCCGAACAGGACGAATCGGAACGAACCATCTTTTGGACAACGATGGAGAGATAGACGTCGAACTGACCGAAGCCCTTGTCGTGCCGGTAAGAAATGGCGCGGTTGGTGAAGAGGCTTGCGAAACAGCGGCGGCAGGCGTCGATGAGGGCATCTACGCCGCAGATGTTCAGGTAGGTCTCCTGCTGACCGGCAAAGGAGGCGTCGGGGAGGTCCTCGGCGGTGGCGGAGGAGCGCACGGCAACGTCGACACTGGCGCCGTACTCGGCCTCCATCTTGGCGTACGCCGCGACGATCTCCTGGCGCAGGTCATTGGGGAACTCGGCGGTACGGATGATGTTCCGCACCTTCTCGCCACGGGCCTGCAGATTGTGCAGATCGTGGGTGTCCAAGCCCTCAAGGGCATCCTCGATGGCCTTTTCAACGCCCGCCGTCTTCAACAGATGCCGGTAAGCATGCGCGGTAATGGCAAAACCGTGTGGAACGGCTACGCCCTTGGAGGTCAGATGCTGATACATCTCGCCAAGTGAAGCGTTTTTGCCACCCACCATCGGAACGTCTTCGATACCGATGTCATCAAACCAAAGAATGAAGGCCTCGTCGTGTTTTCCCATCTTCACCGTCTCCTGAATTGCCAAAGAATTAAATTAATAAAGATCACAATTGCGATGGTTCTTTTTCAACATCTCCCTGCGGAGACGCCTCGTGCAAACAAATTAACCCGCTCAAGCCGCATAAAACAAGGTTTCATTCACTACGGCAGGCAAAATCGGGTATTCCATGCAAAGAGGCGGTCAGGCAGGCTATGTACGCGAACAACATTGTATATCGAATCTTGCCATCAGGGTCAAGAACATCTTGCCAGATGACACTGATTATCAGCCTTACATCCTCCCCCCCAAGAGTCTCAGTTCCCCGATACTAGCCCTAAAATTTCTTGAGAATAATAATCTCCTTGTGGCATGGTATATGTGTTCGCGCCCCTTCCAATCCTTTTACAGAATCGAGGAGCATCCCGGATGAGCAACACCATCACCACCGCCGCCCTTTTTGAACAATATGTTGTTGCCGGCAATCATGCGGCAAGCGACTACTTCAGCCTGATACGGAAACTGATCTGCCTGCGTGACGGCTGCCCGCGCGACTCGGAGGCATACTCCGGGTCTCAAAAGGAAATAGACAGAATCTACCGGCTGATCGAGGATGAACTCAAAACCAACGCTTTGCGGCCGAAAAGCGAGGTCAAATTCGGCACCTCCGGTTGGCGGGGGATTATCGGCAAGGATATCTTCGCCAAATCCGTGGCGCTGGTCACCCGCGCCATCGTCGGCATGTATGAAGACCTCGACACCTCCGCCGTCCTCGCCAATGCGCTGGGGGTCAAAAGCCTTGCCGAAGCACGGCAACGCGGCTGCGTGCTGGGCTACGACAACCGTTTCGGCGGCGAGATCCTGGCCCGAACCGCCTGCGATGTCCTGACCAGCTTCGGCTTTGCCGTTCTCTACGCCGGCGAGGCGACCACCGGCACCCTGTCGGCCTCGCTGTTGATCCACAAGGCGGCCTTTTCCATCAATCTCACCCCCAGCCACAACCCTCTCGAATACGCCGGCTTCAAGTTCAATGCCGCCGACGGCGGGCCGGCCGCAAGCGAGGTCACCAACACCATCACCGCCAAGGCGCGGGCGCTGATCCAAAACGACCAGCCGCTCCTGCTCTCACCCAAGCCATCGCTGGTCAAGCCGCTCGATGCGCTGGGGGCCTGGTTCGAACTGGTGCGCCGGGGCCGTGACAAACATGGCCTCGACCACCGGCAGACCATGGCGGCCTTTACCGCGGCAGACAACATCTTCATCGCCGTCGATTGCGTCCACGGCGCCAGCCGGGTGCATGTCCGCGAACTGTTTCACGACATCGCAAGCCCCCGCCTCCTCTTTCTACGCGACAACGCCGACCCCACCTTCGGCGGCGTGGCCCCGGAGCCCTCCACCGCCAACATGCGGGCCGTCACCGAGATTCTCCGCCAGCGGCCGGAACCGCTCAAGCTCGGCATCATCATGGACCCGGACGCCGACCGCATTCGTTTCACCGACGGCGAAACCGAGATCGACATGAACACCTTCGGCGCCATGGCCTATCATTTCCTGCATGAGGTGAAAGGGAAAAAGGGGATGGTCGCCAAGACCGTGGCCACCAGCAACTTCGCCAATCAACTGGCAACGGCCCTTGGCGAGGAGGTCTTTGAGCCCAGGGTGGGGTTCAAGGAGTTCAAGCCGGTGATCGACCGGGCGCTGATCTGCTTTGAGGAATCGGACGGCATCACCACCATCGGCCACACCCCGGAAAAAGACGCCTACATCGGCCTGCTGCTGGCCATCGACATGGTGCTCACCCTGCAGAAGAATCTGGGCGATTACCGCCAGGAACTTCGCGATACCTACGGCTACTTCTATCCGGATCGAGACGGGGTGACGGTGAGCCAGCAGGGCGAGGAATTGGGCAGAACCTTGGCCAAACTCGAAAAATACGGGGTCGGCGCCGGCGTGCGGGTAGGCGAAGAACAGAAGAAAATCGCCAAGGTCATCGACATCGACGGTCGGAAGATGATCCTTGAGGACGACAGTTGGCTGATGATCCGACCCTCCGGTACCGAGCCCAAGGTCCGTTTCTACGTCGAGGCGCGCACCGAGGCGGGCAAGAAGGCGCTATTCGCCGCCGCCAAGGCGATGCTTGCCGAGATCGGTCTACTCAAGGCCTGAGTTCCTCCGCCGGGCAAGATATATTTCCATTTCAAAATATATAAGAATAAGTACTTTTATGCTTTACTTCATTCATCCCCACGCGATATAAAAAACCTGTTTCATTATTGTATTCATACAGATTTACGATAACCGACCTGGCACCTGCACCGATATTCACCACAACCAACACAGCCCTGGACATCAAAAAACAGACACCGCCTGACAAAATAACGTTCTGAAGACTGAGGAAACGCTCTTGAACGTGAATGCGCGCAAGCCAATCCCCAAAAACCCGGCACCGAACAAACTGCCGCACGCCCCCATTCCTCCAGGGTCGGGAATCAATATCAACCCGACATTTCGGCCCACCCCAAACATCAGTTCGCTCACCAACAAGATAATCGCCGCCATCCCCGACGCCATCGTCGCAGTGGACCTTGAGCAGCTGATTATTGCGATTAATCCGGCATTTACAAAACTTTGGGGTTACTCCTTCGGAGAGGTTAAAGGAAAATCAATCCGAATTCTCTTTGAGAAGAACGAACGGCAGACCAGCCATGACCCGTTGCTCTGGACCGCTGCGGGAGAGGCCGGTGACGAGAACTTGTTCAGCCGCGTTTACCGCCGCAAGGACGGAACTTTATTCCGGGGCGAAACCAACGGCTCCCCAATCAAGGACTATCACGGCAATATCATCGGCTATCTCGGCATTACCAGAATGGACCAATTCCACCAAATGCGTACGTTGTTACAGACAAATGACGCCTTGCTGACTCTTACTTTCGAGAAAGCCACCGATCCCATCGTCTGGATCGACCCGACAACTGGATTTATCAGCAACTGCAACCAGGCCATGGCACAACTTCTCAAAACCGGCAAGGATGAAATAATTGGCAAACGCCAGATGACTTTATTCTCGAAGTCCCGGCAGTCTGACCTGGAGGAACTCCTTGAAAAGCCCATCGGCTCCCCCAGCATGGAGTCTGAAATCATCAACTCTGTAGGCGAAAAAATTCCTGTCCGTATCTCCGCATCGGTTTTCATGTTTCACAAACAGACGACCATCCAGTGCATATGCCACGATCTCAGCATTATAAAAAAGGCCGAGCAGGCAATCACCGAGGCAAACAGCACCCTCGAAAAGAAGATTCGCGAACGCACCGCCGAACTTGAAAAAACCAATATTGCTCTCAACATCCTGATCAAAAAAGGGGACGAAAGCCGCAAGGAGCTTGCCGGAGAGATTCTGGACGACATTCGGGAACTCATCGACCCCTATCTGCACAAACTCGACAGGACAGACCTGAGCCAATCGCAACGCAAATATCTACAAACAATTTCAAAAACCCTGGATGAGTTAAGCTCACCCTTCATCCGCGCGATTTCAACAGCTATCCGCCAACTCACCCCCACGGAAACGAAAGTCGCGGCGTTAATCATGCAGGGGAAAAAATCTAAAGATATCGCCGATGAAATAAATATTTCACCATGGACGGTGGATGTTCATCGCCGCAACATTCGCAAGAAATGCGGTTTTACCAACAACCGTGTCAATCTTCGCTCCGCGCTCACATCCTTGATGAAATAATTTCATTCCTTCCAGCGAATTACCAAAATCCCCTTCACGAATCCCTTGCAAATGCTTTCACCCTCAAACAATGGCTTTTCGATGGCCAATGATTTCTGCCCAACACGACTCATATCACTCAGCAGTTTCCTGAACATTTTATTGGATCATCGGCATACACATGATAAAAAATTTACCTTCCCGTAATTCCGTTCAAACATCCTTAATCACAAACAAAATCCCTGGCATGCACTCGCCCCAAAACCCCAACACAGCGATGTAGCAATAACGATTACCATATTTATTTTGGTTGTCAAAACGGCATATTCCATAGCCAACAGGTAGACGTTATACCTATTTCATACCTGAATTTCATCTATTGCGCTTATTGTCCCCTAGGCCATACAACATACCTACAGGAATTATTCCCATCGTCATTAAACGCAATTACACCAAGGTTTTCCTGCCAGCACAAACGATGATTGGATTTCGATAATTTGCGATCATCAAATTAATTTGCAGAAACAACATTTCTTATACAGGAGTAACCTTATGGCAGCGAATTGTAACCACCAGTCGCATGTGCACTTGAATGGTTCCTTTACCCCGGAAAACATCATTGATCTTCGGGCCGAATATGCGGAAATGGCCGTACAACTCGGACAGATTGCGCAAAAACGCGACTGCATTCTCGCCCTGTCCATTACTCCCCAGACGCCACGTTTTTATCTCCGAGAGGCGCAACCCATTCG
>JAOUHH010000305.1 GCA_029865195.1 Desulfobulbaceae bacterium | reverse complement strand
CACGTAACAGCCGGCAACCTCCACCGCAAGACCCAGCAGCAGCGCATCTCGACCGGAGCCGACAACCTTTCCCTTCAGAAACGCCAACACCGGCGGCAGCGCCGCCTCGGCCTCGCCCAACACGAATAGGTCGACAAAATCAGCCAGTGGTTCCGGGTTGATGAAGGTGGCGACCCCGCCGGCGACCACCAGAGGGACCCCGGCCTGCACGGTTGCGCAATCGTTACGCCGGGCAGCGGCCAGGGGCGATATGCCGCCGTCAACCAGCATCCGGAGGAGATTGGGGAAATCGTCTTCAAAACTCAGGGAACAGAAAATCAGCGGGAAATCGCGCAGGGGGCGGCCGGACTCAACCGAGAGCGGCTGCTCGGTGGAATCTTCGGGCAGGAAGACCCGTTCACAGACAACGTCCGGGTCGTTGTTCAACAACTCGTAGACCAGCTGAAAACCAAGGTTGGACATCCCCAACCGGTAGCGGTTGGGGAACACCAGGGCGATGGGCAGCTTGTCCTTCCACTTTTTTCGAACCCCTCCCGTTTCACGGCTGCGGAAATCAGTCCTGACGGGTTGCTGGCGACGGCTCAAAACATGGCTCCTGCCGGGAGGGGAGCTGACATCTAACTTTCGTTGCGCCGCAGAAATGTCGGACGATCAAGCATCTCCTCGTCAAACAGGTTCTGCTGCGGATAACCGCCACGGGGCTTGCCCTTGCCGGCGGCAGCGGCATTCGCCAACTCCTCACGACCAGCCCTTCTTTCATTGAAAGGCAGGAAGGGGTTCGATGCCTCCGGTTTCGTGGGCAGCACCTTGACGTTCTCCGGCAGGGTGTCCAGCTGCTCATGGGCGCTGATGCCGGTGGCGATGACTGTCACCCGCAGCTCATCGCCGAGGTTGTCGTCGAAGATGACCCCGAGGATGATATTGGCGTCGTCATGCACCTCGTCATAGATTCGGGAGGTGGCCTCGGTGACCTCGGCCATGGTCAGGGTATCCTCACGGGCGGAGATATTGACCAGCACCCCCTTGGCGCCGTCGATACTGATATCCTGCAGCAGCGGGCTGGCGATGGCCATGTTGACCGCGTCGGTGGCGCGATTGGCGCCGGTTCCGACGCCGGCCCCCATCAGGGCGGGCCCCATCTGATTCATGACGGTGCGAACGTCGGCGAAGTCGGGGTTGATGTAACCGGGAAGGTTGATCAGATCGGTGATACCTTTGACCGCCTGCACGAGGACATCATCGACCATCTTCATGCCGTCGATGAAACGGGCGCCCTTCTGCGAGAGCGAAAGCAGCCGATCGTTGGGGATGGTGATGATGGTGTCGACGTGCTTGCGCAACTCCTCCCAACCGGCGTCGGCATTCCGCATCCGGCTGCGCCCCTCGAATACGAAAGGCTTGGTGGTGACCGCCACCGTCAGGGCGCCCATCTCCTTGGCAACCCGCGCCACCACAGGGGCCGCGCCCGTACCGGTGCCACCGCCCATGCCGGCGGTGACAAACACCATGTCGCTGCCCTTCAGGTGCCGCTTGATCTCCTCGATGCTCTCCTCGGCGGACTCGCGCCCTTTCTCTGGGTTGGCGCCGGCGCCGAGACCCTTGGTCACCGCCGGACCGATCTGGAGCTTGATATCCGCCTTCGAATTTTCAAGCGCCTGACAGTCGGTATTGGCGGCGATGAACTCCACCCCCAATATCCTGCTTTCCACCATGGTATTGACGGCATTGCCGCCTCCGCCGCCCACCCCGATCACCTTGATCTTCGCCCTTGACTCTGATTCCGCCAGCATGAATGACATAGTCTCTCCCCTTATCGCAATCGGCGCCAGCCGTCCCGCTACGGCAGCACGCCTCCCGTGTTAGCTATATAATACTTTTAAACCAATTTCTCATCCGATTAGACACACGCCCCATCACCGATCCTTCCCGCATCCGGAAACGACGGGCCGGCTCATTGCGCATCCCGAACACAACCAGACCCACCCCGGTGGCACACTGCGGGGTATTGACCAGATCGAGCACCCCGCCGACATGCTGCGGATAGCCGATCCGCACCGGCAGATCGAATATCTGCTCGGTGATATCCAGCATGTTGGCCAGCAGCGCGCTGCCGCCAGTCAAAACGATACCGGCATTAACCAGCTCCTTGAAGTTGGAGTCGATCATCTCCTGATTGATCATGGTAAGCATCTCCTCGACCCGTGGCTCCAGAATCTCGCCCATCACCTTCCGGGAAAGCTTCCGGGTCCGCCGACCGCCCACGCTGGGCACCTCGATGGTCTGATCCTTGTCGATCATCGAGGCCAGGGCGCAACCGAACTCTTCCTTCAGCCGCTGCGCCTCATTGAGCGGCGTCCGCAGACCGATGGAAAGATCGTTGGTGAGATTGTGACCGCCAAGTCCGAGGACAAAGGTATGGCGGATACAGCCGTCTGAGAAGATGGCCAGATCCGAGGTGCCGCCGCCGATGTCGATCAACGCCACCCCAAGCTCCAGCTCCTCCTTGGTCAGCACCGCCTCGGCCGAGGCGATGGGCTCAAGGACGACATCACTGACCTCCAGGCCCGCCCGGTTGCAGCACTTGACGATATTGTGGACCGAGGTCGCGCCACCGGTGACGATATGCACGTCCGCCTCGAGCCGCACCCCGGTCATGCCGATGGGGTCCTGGATACCGGTCTGATCGTCGACGATGAATTCCTGCGGCAGCACATGCAGCACCTCCTGATCCGGGGGGATCGGCACCGCGCGGGCCGCATCGATGACCCGGTCGATATCGTCCTGCCGGATTTCCTGATGCTTGATGGCGATCAGGCCGTGGCTGTTGAAGCACTTGATGTGACTGCCAGCGAT
>JAOUHH010000081.1 GCA_029865195.1 Desulfobulbaceae bacterium | reverse complement strand
GCATTATACGTTTTCGTGCATCACCCAGACCCCGCAGGGGCAGATGCCGGCACAGAAGCCGCAGCCGATGCATTTCTGTTCGTCAACCAGATACTCGAATTCGCCGTTGGCAGTGGCCCGGCGGGAGATGGCCTGGTGGTAGCAGGCCGACTCGCAGAGGTGGCAGTCGCGGCAAGAGCCGCAGGAAACGCAGCGCTGCGCCTCACCGGAAAGGGAGTCCGGGGTCTGGCCTGCTTCGTAGTAGACAAGGTTCAGCTGTTCGTAGGCGATGGCCTCGCGCCTTTCCTGCTTGTATTCATGGCCCATCATCAGGCTGCTCAAGGCGTCGGCCCCCTTGCGGCCGCTGCCGACGGCGTGGGTGGCAAGGCCTCTGCCGACCACGTCGCCCACCGCGAAAACCTTCAGTTCGTCGGTCTGGCCCAGGGTGTTGACCTTGATCTTGCCGCCGGCGTGGTTGATGCCGGCGGTGAGGAAGGCAAGCCCGCTGCCCTCTTTGTCCTGCGCGCCGCAGGCGATGATCACCCCGTCGTTCTCCTTGCAGAGCGTGGTCAGCAGCTTGCGGTCGACGGCAACCCCGGTTTTGCAGGTCAGAAAGCCGGTGATGCGTTTGAGATCCCGATCGAGGATGGCCTGATCGAGCTTGCCGCTGGCCACCGCCTCAAGCAGGCGGCCGCCCAGTTGCTCCTTGGCCTCGTAGAGGGTGACCGTGTGTCCCAGCAGGGTCAGTTGCCAGGCGGCGGCAAGTCCGGCCGGACCGCCGCCGATCACCGCCACGGTGCGGTTGGTGCCGTGGCAAGGCTCGGGGGGGGCAACCTCGCCGCTCAGCCTGCCGAGTTTCTTGATGTCGAGCGGCTTGTCGAGCAGCTTGCGGGAACAGGCCTTCATGCACAGGTTCGGGCAGAGCTCGCCGCAGATCGACGCGGGCAGGGGGCTGTATTCCAGGACCAGGCGCAGGGCCTCCGCTTCCTTGCCGTCACGCAGGAGCTGATAACGCTTGTGGGAAGGGATGCCGGACGGACAGGCGGCCACGCAGGGGGCGAGTTTCTCCTCGTTCAGCCAGACCGGTTTCTGCAACCGGTTGGCGCCGGTGGCGACATAGGGGGCGAGGGTGAAGGTCTCCTCGACCATGTCGGCAAAGATGCCGCCCTTGCCCACCTCTTTTTCCCAGAATTTGCGGCGGAACTCCTTGGTCGACATCCGCTTGGCGGTCCGCGCCTTTTTCTCGGCCGGGGTGTAGGCGACCAGCTTCCGCCAGTCGCTTTTGGCCTTGGTCAACTCGGCCAGGTGGTCGGTGCGCTTGATGGCGGCGAGATACGGCTTGATGTTGGTGGTGAGCCACTGCCAGTCCTGCTCCGTGAGCTCGAGAAGCTGGACGTCCTTGTCGCTGTACCCCTTGATCGGGCCACGAAAATAGATGGTGCCGCCCACCATGCCGACGCAGGGGCGATAGCCGAGGATGTTGTCGGGGTGGCGCGGGTTGACCCCGCAGACCACGGCGATGCCACCGGCCTTGAATTCGGCGAACGAGTCGCCGACGTCGCGGAAATACCAGGATTGCAGGGGCTCGAAACGGGGGTTCTGCTTGGTCATGGTGTCGCAGCGGGCGCCGCCGCCGCCCTGGACATAGAGGATCCCCTGCGCCCCGGCGTTGTGGGCGCCGTTGGTGACGTCGCCGAGCACGGTGATGGTGGCCCCGCAGTTGAGCCAGCCCACGTCGTCGGAGGCGCCGCCGTCGGCGATGATCTCGGTGCCGAACATGCCCATCGCCCCCAGCCGCTGGCCGATGGGGCCGCTGGCGGTGATTTTCACCGGACCGTACTTGGGCCAGATCCGGCCGCCGATGCCGTGCTGGCCCCGTGCCTCGACAACGAGGTCTTTCGCGCCTTCCTTGATGGCGTTCTGGATAGTCTCTTCCAGGATCCGCGAGGGGACCCGCTTGCCGTCGATAGTGCCTTTGATATTCATCGTGAAACCTTCAAAACTGGCAGAACGTTAACAGACATAACTGATCTTGAGCCGGTCGGCGATGGCCTGGTCGGAAACGGCCAGGGCGTCGGACATGCCGATGGGCAACTGGGTGGAGCGGCCCAGGGGGGCGAAGATCTTTTTCAGCTCAACCTCGGCCGACTTGAAGACGTCGACCACCCGTTCCGCCACATGGTCGGCGTCGAGCCGCTTGTAGAGGCGGGGGTCCTGGGTGGTGATGCCGCGCGGACACTTGCCCAGGTTGCAGAGGTTGCAGCGGTTCTTCTCGTCGCCGAAGCAGTCGGCCGCCGCCTGCATGATGTACTTGCCGATGTCGACCCCGG
This sequence comes from Desulfobulbaceae bacterium, assembly GCA_029865195.1. Classification (GTDB taxonomy): domain Bacteria; phylum Desulfobacterota; class Desulfobulbia; order Desulfobulbales; family UBA5123; genus UBA5123. The sequence goes on along the minus strand of JAOUHH010000081.1, from coordinate 7,720 downwards.
ATGCCCCCAGCATGATCAGCGCCGCGGCGTTGGCGGCGAGATGGCCGTCCTTGCCGACGCCGCCGGCGGCGAAGAGGGGCAGCTCGTTCTGCTTGCCCTGCTTGACCAGCTCCAGATAGCAGTCGCGGAGGTTGCTGGCAATGGGGTGGCCCATCTTGTCCATGGAGACGTTGAAGGCAGCACCGGTGGCCCCGTCCTCGCCGTCGATGGTGAGCGCCGCCGCATAGGGGTTACGGGCCAGGTTGTTCAAGACCGCCAGCGCCGTCTTGGTGCCGGAGATCTTCGGGTACACCGGCACCCTGAAGCCCCAGGCCATGCTCACCGACTGGATCATCTTGGCCACCGCCTCCTCGATGGAGTACTTGGTCTGGTGGGTGGGCGGCGAGGCGAGATCGACGTACATCGGCACCCCGCGGATCTTGGCGATCAGCTTCAGAACCTTGTAGGCCATCAGCAACCCGCCGTCGCCGGGCTTGGCGCCCTGGCCGTACTTGATCTCGATGGCCGCCGGGTCCTCGATCATGTCCGGCAGGGCATGGATGATCTCGTCCCAGCCGAAGTAACCGGAGGCGATCTGGGGGATGAAGTACTTGAGGTAGCGTGATTTCAAGAGCCGCGGCGGCAGGCCGCCCTCGCCCGAACACATCACCACCGGGATGTTCTCGACCTCGTTCAGGTACGCCACGCCCATGGCCAAGCCCTCCCACATCGGAGGGGAGAGCGCGCCGATACTCATGCCGCCGATCCGGATCGGGAAGATCTCCCGCACCGGTGGGATGAAGCCGTCGTCGGCCAGCGACAACCGGTTGCCGTCAACCCGCATCTGCAGGGACTCGGCCTGGGGGATACGGCCGAGCAGGGTGCGGATATGGAACTCGTGGCGGCCGGCATCAAGGGCCGGGTCGGTGAGCATGGAGATGCGGGTGAATTTCAGCTTGTCGATGGTGCTGGTGGCCGGGTCGTTCCGTCGGCCGCCGCGCTTGTAAGGGACACCGCCGCGGTTCTTGTGGAAGAGGAACTTGTGGTTGGGGTTGTACTCGGGGACGATGGCCATGTTGGGGCAGACCAGCGAACAGGTGCCACAGCCCACGCAGTGGCGGTCGATGTCGCGCACCTGCCGTATCACGTGACTCACCCGCCGGATGGTGGCCGGCAGGGGCGTTGCACCGTCCGAGTGGACGATCCGCTGCACCATCGCCGAAGGCTCGATGGCCTTGGTGGGGCAGACGGCGGTGCATTTGCCGCAGCGGGTGCAGCGGTCCTCGCGCCAGCGGATGATATAGGGAAACTCCAGCAGCGACAGTTCGCTGTTGTGGTCTAGCCGGCCAGTTGATTCCATACCTGGACCTCCTGCGCGCCGGGCGCGATGGTGACGAAATCGTACCGCATGGGGATGATATCGTTGTCTTTGTTGCGGTTGGGGATAACCTGATCGACCCCGCACTCCTCGCTCATCAGCGCATACTTGCCGGGTACCCCGCCGATGATGCCGGGGCGGAGCTTCTTGGAGTCCTGGGTCATGAAGACGGTGCCGTCGGGCATGAAGCCGATCACGCAGTTGGGGCCGTCGATGCAGAGCTGCCTGAGCGACCGCTTCATCAAAAGGAGCGCGTCCTTTTCCGGCCGCTGGGCGATCTCGCTGTCCTTGAGCGGGGTGATCACGTCCTTGTAATACTGGATCGGGTAGCCGAGCTGCTTGTGCATGAAGTGCATGATATGGCAGAAGACCTCGGAATCCGAGTTGTAGCCGTTGTAGCCCTCGAACTTGCGGCTCAGGAGGTAGTCGCGGTTGGGGACGAAGGCAGTGTTCTCGCCGTTGGTCATCGTGCAGTAGCCCTGCAGGAAGAAGGGGTGGCAGGCGTAGAGATAGATGGCGTAGTTGGTGTTCTGCCGTCCCTGGGCGAGGGTGGTGCGGGCCAAGAGCGGTTCCTTGTCGAAGCCGAAGAACTCGCCGACCTCCAGAGGGTCGCCCACCTCCTTCAGGGTGAGGACGTCGGGCCAGAAGGTGAAGACGTACAGCGAGCCATCCTCCTCACCCTGGCGGCGAAGGTCAAGGCGGGTCTGCATCAGCAGCGTCGCCTTCTCGGCGTCGCTCTTGTCCATGAAGGCGTCCGGGTACTGGTAGGCGGTGGCCAGATACTGGCCGCGCTTGGTGACGCTGGAGCCGGGCACCTCGGTGATCCGGGGCTCCCACATGAATTTGACCTTGAACCCCTTGGCCTCCATGTAGTCGTCGATCTTCTTGCGGCCGACCGGGTTGCAGATTCCCGAGAGGATCGGATATTCCTTGAGAGACTCGAACTCGCCGCCCAGGTCTTTCAGGGTGACGCCAAGGCCCGAGCCGTCGTGGCCTTCCTTCATGGTGTCCAGCGCCATGATCGCCTCCATCACGGAGGTATATTCACTGGCGGTTATCGCGCTTAAACGGCACATGGTTTCTCCAAAAAAATGTCTATGCTCGCAAGGCAGAGCCTGCAGTAAAACGTAACCGCACAAACTAATAATTTTTCACCGTAACTGCAAGGTTTTTGGCGGGGAAAATTGGTCTGCCACCGAGAGTGATGGATCGTTCGAGGGGGGTGCTGCTGCCGGCGGCAGGGTTGAGTGAGGTGGGGCGTATACGGCGTCATCTCTTTCTGTCTCCCCTTGTCGTCGCTGTTGCAAACGGTTGCGGGTCACGATATAAACCAGGGAGAGCGATTGCATCGGGCCGGCCAGTGGCCGACCCACCCCGAAAAACAAGGCGCTTGATGCGGAGGCCGACATGCGGAATACCTTTTACCTGATCAGTTTGACCACCCTTCTGTTGGCCGGCTGTGCCACGGCACAGCCTCCCGCGCCCCGTTCGGTGACGTCGGCCCCGACGGTGCCGGCGGCAACGGTGCCGGCCATGTCGGCTGCCGCTCCCCAAGCCGCGCCGGCTGCTGTCGTGCCGTCGCCACCGGTGCCGGAGCCTAAGCCGCGTGCCACCGGCACCCCCGAGGATGCCAGACGCCACATGCTTCGCGGCATGGCCGCCATCGAGATGGCCAAATCCCAGGCGGAATTGACCCTGGCCGAGGAGGAGTTCCGTATCGCGACCGAGATCGCTCCCGACATGGCCAATGCCTGGTTCAATCTGGGCAAGGTGCAGACGCAGTTGGGGCGGTTCGCTGAGGCCATTGCCAGCTACCGTCAGTATCTGGTTCTGGCCCCGCACGCCGAAGACGCGCCACGGGTGCGGGACGAGCTCGTTAAGCTCGAGTTCCGCCAGGAGCTTGAGGACAAGAGCCAGGCAAGGGCCGGGGCCTGGGTGGGCAAGGATGGCACCTATTACCTCCTCACCCTGGACGGCAACCGGTTGACCCTCAAGACCGACCAGCGCCGGGTACCAGAGACTGAGATTCGTTCAACATATTCTTTGGTGGGCAACGTGCCGGTCACCGTGCCGGTGCGAACCGAGTATCAACTCGTGCTGCAGGGCAACCGACTCAGCGGTACCTGGAGCCGCGGTGCCGTCCAGGCCGACAAGTGCACGGTTCCACCCGACACCGCGCCGGTGACCGGTGAGTTGAAGGACAGCGAGAAGATGATGGTGCTCTCCCACGAACGGACGAGCTTCCTCGCAGCCACCCAGATGTCGCTGATGGGTGACGATTCCTGCAGCAAGGTTGAGGCGTTGGGGCGGCAGACGGTCGAAGATATCATCTACGGACCCCTGGGCAAGGGCGGCCTTGGTATTGTCGTCGGCGGGCTCACTCAATGGTGGGACGGCGGCTTTTCCGCCATTCAGTTCGGTTGGCAGGGGCGGATGAGTGTCTCCGTGGTGCAACCTGAGTCTCCTGCCTATGTCGCCGGCTTGCGCGATGGCGACGAGATCCTGGCCATTGACGGGGTGGCGGTGAAAAGCCTTTCGGCAGGCGAGGCGGTGATGCGACTGCGGGGCGAGCCGGGGAGCAGTGTCACCTTGGAGCTGTGGCGCAAGGTAAGCAACGAGACCTTCACCCTCAACTTCAATCGGATCGATCTTACATCTCAGGTCAAAGGGGGGGCAACTGGAAAATAGCCATTTTCGATGATCCGGAGCAAAGGTTTGCCTGATACGGATATTACGGAGCCACCATGGGCGCAATGGTAAGAATTATCCTCTGCACTTTTCTGCTGCTGGCCTGCCCGGTCGGCAGTGGGGAGCTCCTCGCCCAGTCGATCCCCGATGTGCCAGCGCCGGTCTGCGCCTACTGCGGCACATCGGTGCCAAACGGCGTCCACACCCGGAACTGTCCCTACTATGTTGATCCGTCCCAGTCGGGCAGTGCGCAGGCGACCAAGCCTAAGGCCAAGGCCAAGTCCCATTCGGCGGAGATCAACGCCATGGTCACGGGTGCCATCTTCCAGTCCCTGCTGACCTCCATGTTCGCATCCCCCAACCCGGCCGTCAGCAACAGCAGCGCCCAGCAGGCCTTGGCCGCCCAGCAGCAGGCCGCAATCCGGGCCGCTCAGCAGGCGGAGGCGTGGGCGGCGGCTAAGGATGCCGCCTTCCGAGCCGAACACGCCAAGGTGAAGAGCGCCTACAAGCAGCTCGATGGTGGTCAGGGGTTGGGGTTCAAGGGTGGCACCGGCGGGTCGCTGGGTTTCAAGAGCGCGGACAGCGATCTTGAGGGCATGGCCGTCGCCGCGCGATCGCCCTTTGACACCGCCGGTGACGTCGGACTGCCGGTCACGCCTGCCCCGGCGGCTCCAACCCCCTTCTTCGGTGATGCCATGCCCCTCGAAGATGTACGGCTCCTGGCCAATCCGGAGAACGATCCCCGGGTGGTGGACCTGCGGGAGGCCAGAACCTTTGTGGTGGAGAGTCTCAAGAAGGAGGAGGCCGGGGTTCCTGCCGGTCCGACCGAGAAAGCGGGGGGCAATCAGCCGGCGGTCAAGAAGGGGCCGGAGTGCGCTAAGCTCGCCAAGAAACTGGCGGGTTTCAGGACGCAGCGCAGCAAGTTCCGGCAGACCGTCGAGCTGGCCAACGGGCAACTGGTCGCTTGGGAAAACGCCAATCGCAACGCCCTGGTAAACGCGGCCAAGGACGGACTCGAGTATTTCACCGGCCAGTTGCTCGACGGCATGGCCAACCGCGGCAAGGCGGCGGAACGGCTGGAACGGATCTACCGGGCCAACGCCGGCAAGATGGCCCAGGAAGGGCTCGATGTGGCCGAGATCAAGGCGAAGATCGATCGGCTGCGGCTGCTTTCCTCGGCCGGCAAGGTGGCCGAGTTGACCACTAACATCCAGGACTGGCAGGGGTTCGTCAAGGACGGCATGTCCGCCTTGATGATGCAGCTGAACGATTCCAACCAGGATATCCAGGCGCTGTTCGACGACCCCCGGCTGCAGAAGTACTTCGAGACCGAATCGCCCGAACTCAAAACACTCCTCGACGTCTCCAAGCTTGCCGCCGCCCACAAGGTCTTCGGCAAGTGGGTGGCCAAGAAGGTGCCGATCATCGCCGGGGTCGAGCTTGCCATCAACCAAACTTACAACGGCCTGGATTGGCTGCTGAGCTTCAAGCGGATGACCGAGGCCAACCGGATCAACGGCAAGGTGCTGGCCGCCGCCCGGTCCATCGAGCAGAACATCGACGATACCGCAAGGGCTCTGCAGGACTGCCCGTGAGGTCGGCAGCCTCTGTGGGCTCGGCCTGCGGAGGCTGGGGGCAAAGTGTCCAGGCAAAGGGCTTGCTCGCCGGCACGTGCTGACCTCGCGAGTGAAGAGGGATGAAAAAACCCGTTTTCCGGCTTGGACCGGAAAACGGGTTTTTTGGGTTTTACGTCAGTGGTCGGGCGGGTTTAGAACGGCCGCATCGCCCAGACGCCGCAGGGGCAGGTGTCGCGGCAGAAGCCACAGGCGATGCACTTGTCGTCGTCCGAGACGTACTCGTAGCCTTTCAGGCCGAGATCCTTCCGCGAGATGGCGTTGGAGGGACAGATGGTCTCGCAGAGGTGACAGTCGCGGCAGGTGCCGCAGCTGGCGCAGCGGTTGGCCTCTTCCTCCTGGGTGGCGCCGGCGCGTGGCTCCGGGCAGTAGTGCTGGAGGGTGAGGGTGTCGGCCGGGATAACCTTGAGTTTCGGCGGCTGCCACTCCTTGCCCTGGATGGCGCCGATGATGGACTCGGCGGCCCGCTTGCCGCTGCCCAGGGCATGGGTGGCAAGACCGGGGCGCTCGACGTCGCCCACCGCCAGGATCTGCGGATCGGAGGTGCGACCGGCGTCATCGGTTTTCACCCAGGTGCCGCCGGCAACGTTCAACACCTTCACCGACTCGGGCAGGAAGGAGATGGCCGGGATGTCGCCGATGGAGATGATCACGGTCTGCGCCTCGATCAGCTCGCCCTTGGCGGTGACCAGCCCCTTGTCGTTGACCTCCTTGGTGCTCACCGGCCACTGGAAGGTTGCGCCCAGTGCCTCGGCCGCCGCCTTCTCCTTGCCGAAGGCCAGGGGCTTCTGGATATCCACCAGGGTCACCTGCTCGGCGCCGAGGCGATACGCCTCGCAGGCCACGTCGCAGCCGACGTTGCCGGCGCCGATGATCACCACCTGCTTGCCGACCTTCATCGGCGAGGCGCTCTTGGCGGATTTCAGGAAATCCAGGGCCGGGACCACTTTTTCAGCGCCGGGGAAGGGCAACCGTCGCGGCTCGTGGGTGCCCACGGCGATGATTACGTAGTCGTATTCCTTCTTCCACTGCTCGATCTTCTCCTTGCTTGCCGCCTCGCCCAAATGGACATTGATGTTGGGGGCGTTGACGAACCGGTCGATCTCACGGTCCCACACCGCCTTGGCCAACCGCTCCCAGGGGATGACCTGGGCGAGCTTGCCGCCGAGCACGGTGTCTTTCTCAAATATATGCACCTCGACGCCGGCCTGGGCCAGTTGCCAGGCCGCGCTCATGCCGCCGGGGCCGCCGCCGATGATCGCCACCTTCTTGCCGGTGGCCGGGGCGAAGGGGGGGAGCTTGGCATCCCGCACCTCGCGGCCGAGCATGGCCACGTCGATGCTGGTGTCCACGTCCTGCCGCGAGCAGTTCTCCATGCAGAGGTTCGGGCAGATCGCGCCGCAGATGGAGGCAGGCAGCGGCGTGTAGCTCAAGATCAGGTTGTACGCCTCGTCGGTCTTGCCTTCCCGCAGCAGCCGCAGCCGGTCGACGGTGGGGATGTGGGTGGGACAGTAGAAGGTGCAGGGGGCGGCGTATTCCTTGTTGGCCCAGAACGGCTTCTTGCGCCGCAATTCGCCGGTGACGATGACGCCGATGGGGCTGCGGTCGAGGCCGGGGGCGAGGTCGCGCAAGGGGTCGCCGCCGCGCGGGGCGTCGGGGCCGGCGAAGGCCGGGTTCCAGATATTGTTGCGGAACTGGGCCATGGGCATCGGGCCGCTGAACATCAGTGCCCGCTCCTGGGGGGTGATCGCCATCAGGATCTTCCATTCACTGCGCACCGACAGGGCTTTCAGCAACTCCGGCCGCTTGATGGATTCAAGGTAGCCGGGCATCCGCTCCATCAGCCACTGCCACTGCTCGTCGCTGGGCTCGATCTCGCGGACGTTGGTCTTGGAGAAGGAGCCGTCGGTTTCGCCACGGTAGTAGATCCAGCCGCCGACCATGCCGACGCAGGGCCGGTAGCCGAGGACGTTCTTCGGGTTCTTGGCCTCGATGCCGCAGACCACGCCGATGCCGCCGCAGTTGAACTCGGCAAAGGTGT
>JAOUHH010000080.1 GCA_029865195.1 Desulfobulbaceae bacterium | reverse complement strand
GGTGAATCGTTCCTCGCCGTTCTTGGTGCGCAGGCTGAGTTCGACGTAGCAGTTGCCGGTTCCCGTGTTCTTGAGTTGTTCGTATTTCTCGGTGAAAACGTTGCCCTGGCCGGGGGAGATGAAATCAGGAAAGGGGCGTCCTTCCGCCTCATGCCGGTCGTAGCCGAGCATGGCGAGCCAGGCGGCGTTGACGTTGAGCAGGCGGCCTTCGGCATCCAGGGCCTGATAGCTGATGGGTGCCTGTTCGTAAAAGAGGCGGAAGTGTTCCTTCTGGCGCTCCAGTTCCTCGGCCACTTTTTTGCGTTCGATGAGCCGCCGGTGCAGGGCGTTGAAACTGAGGTGAATGGTCAGCAGGCCGACGATCCAGAAAAAGAAATGGGTGATGCGCAACAGGCGGATCTGGTCAGCCGAGATGCCCTCGAGCGGCGCGATGGGGATCGAGATGCTCATCCCGCCGCGGATGTCCCCCGCTTTATGCCCCTGGGCGGCATGGCATTGCAGGCATGATTTCTCGGTGATCAGGGGGCGCATCAGCCGGACATACATCTGGCCGTTGATCAGGGTGACGGTGCTTTTTTCCTTTGCCCCGTCCCGAAAGGACTGCAATGCCTCGATTTCCCATGGATCCGGCTTGTTCTCCATGCGGATGGGGGTGAGACTGGTGATGTGGGCGGCCACCTGCCCTTCGCTCTGGGCCAGTTCATAAACCTGGCGGATCATGTAGGCCGGATTGATGAGGGTCAGGACGCGGCCGGAGGGGGTGGTGATGTCGCGCTCGGGAATGACGCCGGTTTTCAGGTACGGATTCGAGGGGGTCTTTTCCGTGCGGGTGACATAGACGCCGCCGTGCAGGGAATTCCATTTTCGGAAGAGGATGTCCTTGTCGAAGTGCGCCTTGGCCACATTGCGGGCGATATCCTGGATGGCGGCATGCACCTGTAGGTGGTTCCAGCGCAGCGAGGCGCCAATGACGATGGTCCAGCCGATGGAAAAGAGCAGGATGAACGTGGTCAGCCGGGTCGACTTGAGGCGGGCCGAGGCGCGAAGGTTTGTTGATGCCGAAGAGAGATTCATGCTTACAGGATATACCCAAAAAGAGGGCAGCCTGGCTCGAATTATTTTTACGTTTTTTGTTCCAGGCGACGGTATTGAATTGCCTCGGCGATGTGGTCGGTGCCGATGGCCTGGCTGCCGTCGAGGTCGGCGATGGTGCGGCCGATCTTGAGGATGCGGTGATAGGCGCGGGCGGAAAGGCCCAGCCGCTCCACCGCCTTTTCGAGCAGGGCGAGGGATGCCGCGTCGAGGGGGCAATGTTTTTTGATCTCCCGCGCCCCCATCTGGCCGTTGCAGTGCATGTGTCGGTGGCGGTGATAGCGTTCCTTCTGGATCGCCCTGGCCCGATTGACCCTGGCCTTGATCGCGGCCGACGGTTCCCCGTCGCGCTGGGCGGAGAGGTCGCGTACCGGCACCGCCGGCACCTCGATATGGATGTCGATGCGGTCCAGCAGCGGCCCGGAGATCTTGTTCTCGTAGCGGCGGATCTGCAGCGGCGAGCATTGGCACTCGTGCTGCGGGTCGCCGAGGTAGCCGCAGGGGCAGGGGTTCATGGCGGCAACCATGATGAACCGGGCCGGAAAGCTCAAGGAGGAGGCGGCGCGGGCGATGGTCACCGTCCCGTCTTCCAGGGGCTGGCGCAGCACCTCCAGGACATTCTTTTTGAATTCCGGCAACTCGTCGAGGAAGAGAACGCCGTTGTGGGCCAGTGAAACCTCGCCGGGCCTTGGGATCTGGCCGCCGCCGATGAGGCCGGCGTCGGAGATGGTATGATGCGGGGCCTTGAAGGGGCGAATGGTCAGCAGGCCGGAGTTTTCGGGGAGCAGGCCGATGATGCTGTATATCTTGGTGGTTTCGAGGGCCTCCTCGAAGCTGAGGTCGGGGAGGATGGTCGGCAATCTCCGCGCCACCATGGTCTTGCCGGAGCCGGGCGGGCCTTTCATCAATACATTGTGGCCGCCGGCGGCGGCGATTTCCAGCGCCCGCTTGACATGTTCCTGGCCCTTGACCTCCGAGAAATCGACCTCATGAACGGTGTTGTCGACAAAGATCCGGTCGATGTCGATGATCGTGGCGGCGATCTCCCGTTTGCCGGCGAGAAACTCCACCGCCTGGGCCAGGGTCTCGACGCTGATCGTCTCGATGCCTTTGACCACCGCCGCCTCGGCGCCATTAGCCTTGGGGACGATGAGGCCCGCGAGCCCGGCGTCACGGACGGCAAGCGCCATGGGCAAAACGCCCTGGGTGGGGCGCACCGAGCCGTCCAGGGAGAGTTCGCCGATGGCGGCGTAGCGGGCGAGCTTGTCGCTGCGGAGGGTGTCGGAGGCGGCGAGAATGCCGAGGGCCATGGGCAGGTCATAGCCGGTGCCGGCCTTCTTCACGTCCGCCGGGGCCAGGTTGACGGTGATGCGCCGGTTTGGGAAATCATACCCGCTGTTTCTGATCGCCGCCTTGACCCGGTCCTTGCTTTCGCGCACTGCCCCCTCCGGCAGGCCGACGGTCATGAAGGTCGGCAGCCCGAAGGCGATGTCGGTTTCCACCTCGATCAGCAGGCCGTTGACGCCGATAACCGCGCTGCTGATGACCTTTGCAAGCATGTTTTAGTTTCCTCGATGGCTGTCGTGGGTGGTGATGCGGTTAGTGTTGGTGGGGTTATAGCGTGCATTGCTAATAAAAGCAAGTCGTTATCGTGTAACGCCTACTCGCTTCGCAATGCCTCCACCGGTTCCAGCAGCGATGCCCGGCGGGCCGGGAAAACCCCGGCAACAAGTCCCACCGAGCAGGCGAGGAGCTCGGCGGCCAGCACATAGCCCCAGGAGGTGTGGGTGGGCAGCGCCGGCACCAGCATCTCCAGCAGCCACGCCCCGCCGGCGCCCAGGATCAGGCCGCCGGTGCCGCCGATGGCGGCCAGCACCACCGCCTCGCCCAGGAAAAGGGCGAGGATCTGGCGGCGGCCGGCGCCAAGGGCGCGCAGCAGGCCGATCTCGCCGGTCCGTTCGTTGACCGCGATGCTCATGATGGTCAGAATCCCCACCCCGCCGACGAGAAGGGAGATGGAGCCCAGCGCCGCCACGGCCATGGTCAGGATGTTCAGCACCGACCCCAGCACCTCGAGCATCTGTTCCTGGGTGGTGATGGTAAAGTCCTCGCCGCCATGACGTTTTGTCAGCAGCGTCCGCACCTCGCTGGCGATCGCGTCGCCGTTTGCGTCGGCGGCATAGAGCAGGTCGATCTCCATCAGGCTTTCGCGGTTGAACATCGCCAGCGCCTTGGCGGTGGGGATATAGACCGCGTCGTCCAGGTCAAAGCCCAGCATCTGCCCCTTGGATGCCATGACTCCGATGACCCGGTACCGTTCCGAACCGATGCGGATTCGTTTCCCCAGTGGGTTTTCACCGCCGAAGAGTTCCTTTCGGACCTTGCTGCCGAGGACCGCGAAGGCGCGTGCCGTGCGGGGCGGGTCATCGGGGAGGAAGCTGCCCATCGTCACCGGGATCTGCCAGACCTGCGGCACGGCCGGGCCGGTGCCGAAGACGGCGGTGCGGCGGCTGCGGCGGGCAGCCTTGATCTCGGCGTTGCCCTGCACGAAGGGCACGGCGGCGATCACGCCGGGCAGCCGCGCCAGCGCCGCGGCGTCCTCGATGGTCATTGGGCGGATGTTGCTGATGATGGCCCCGGAGATGCCGTGGGTGGTCTGGCGGCCGGGGGTGATGCCGATCAGGTTGGTGCCGAACTGGGTGAACTCCGCCAGGACGAAGCGATGCACCCCTTCGCCCACCGAGGTGAGCAGCACCACCGCCGCGATGCCGACCCCGATGCCGAGGGCGGTGAGCAGGCTTCGCAAACGCTGGGTGCGGACCGCGCCGGTGGTGAGCAGGATGAAGTCGTTGATGCGCATCTGTATCCCCTTATCGTCGCGCCAAGGCCTCGGCCGGCGGCAGGCGAGCGGCGGCGCGGGCCGGCAGGACGCCAAAGAGCAGGCCGGTGGCGAGGGCCGTCGCGGTGGCCAGCGCCGCGGCCCATGGCACCGGGCGAATGGAGAACTCCGGCCACAGCGTGTTCAAGAGATGCAGGCCGGCCATGGCCGCCAGCAGCCCCAGGAGAGCGCCGCTCAGCGACAGCAGGGCGGATTCGGCGAGGAAGATGCGCAGGATCTGGCGGCGGGGCGCCCCCAGCGCCTTGAGCAGCCCCACCTCGGCCCGGCGGTTGGAGACCGCGATCAGCATCACGTTCATGATCATGATGCCGGCAACCAGCAGGCTGATGGCGGCGATGCCGCCCACCGCCGCGGTCAGGGCGCGGAAGATGCGGTTGAAGGTGGCCAGGATCGCATCCTGGGTGATGACGGTGATGTCGTCTTCGCCTTCGTGGCGCTGGGTGATGGTGGCGCGGATGGTTTCCCTGGCCTTGGCGATGGCGTTGCCGTCGGTCGCCTCGATGAGGATGCGGAACAGCGAGGCGGTGTTGAACAGCGCTTGGGCGGTGGCCACCGGGATGGTCACCGTTTCATCGATATCATCGCCCATGGCAACCCCCATGGCGGCAAGGATGCCGATGACCCGGAAGCGCCGGTCGCCGATCCGCACCCATTGCCCGAGGGGGTTGTCGTTGCCGAAGAGTTCCATCTTGAGTTTGCTGCCGAGAACGCAGATGTTGCCGCCCCGCAAGGGGTCGCCGGCGGGCAGGAAGCTGCCCTGGCTGACTTTCAGGTTGCGCATGGGGGCAAGTTCGGCGGTGGCGCCGATGACCATTACCTCCCGTTCCAGGTGCTTCCGGGAGACAGGCGCCGAGCCTACGACGATGGGGGAGACGCGGGCAACGCCGCCGGCCCGGGAGAGGGCCATGGCGTCATCCAGGGTGAGGTCGCGGGGGGTGGCGCCCAGCAGCGGCGGCGGACCGCCGACGGTTTCCGAGCGGCCCGGCAGGACGATGAGCAGGTTGGTGCCCAGGGAGGAGAACTGGTCGGCAACGTAACGGCGGGCCGACTCGCCGAGCGAGATCAGCACCACCACCGAGGCAACGCCGATGGCCATCGCGGTCAGCATCAGCACGGTGCGGAACCGGTAGGAGATGACCGCCCGGCCGCTGAATCGAAGAAGATCTTCGCTGCGCATGTTTCTCTGTCCCCCGTTGTTGGCGGTGACATGTAAAAAAGGGCCGCGACGAGAGTATGATCGTCGCGGCCCTAAGACCGGCTACCCGGGCGGCAGGAGGGTGCCACCCTGAAACGGGTGCCGGGGCATGCTACTCCGTTTTGTAGCGCTGGCGGCGGGGTGGCTGCCAGGTACGGGCGGAGGCCTCGCTCACCGTCAGCAGGCGGTCGCCGAAGCGTTGCCGGTTCAGGGTGGAGATGGCGCTGATTGCCGCCAGATCGTCCATGTCGACGAAGCCGAAGCCGCGCTGCTTGCCGGTGCGGTCGATGATCAGGGTGACGCCGTGGACCGGTCCCTGGCTTGCGAAGAGGCGGCGCAGGTCGTTGGCGTTGGAGTCTTCGGGAAGGTTGCCGACATAGAGCGTTTTCATGGTGATCTCCTTGGCGCGAAAGGGCAACAGGTGGTGCGGTTGCCGGCGCAGGGCGGCACGGTTGCGGCATGCAAAACCATGCGATGTACTTGAAATCTATCACGGCGTTTGTCCGGCAAACAAGGCGGTTTTTTATCCCGGCCGGTGATGTACAGGCATTTTTTTGGGTAACTGTTCGATATTGCGGAAGGTTGCCGGCGGGACTTTTTTTGCGGGCGGCTAGCGGTGGTGGTCCCATTGCAGGAGTTCGAGCAACTCCTCGCGGCTCAGCCGTTTGATGATCGCATCGTCGTCCTCCCGCACCAGATGCTGGGCCAGATTCCGCTTCTGCTCGATGAGCTGGTGGATCTTTTCCTCCAGGGTGCCGACGGTGATCAGCTTGAAGGTCTGCACCACGTGGCGCTGGCCCATGCGGTGGACGCGGGAGGTGGCCTGTTCCTCGCGGGCGGCGTTCCACCAGCGGTCGTAGTGGATCACCGCCTGGGCGGCGGTGAGATCGACGCCGACCCCGCCGGCCAACAGGCTGGCGCAGAAGACCTTGCATTGGGGGTCGGTGTTGAAGCGGGCGATCATCCCCTCCCGTTTCTTCAGCGCCATGCTGCCGCGCAGGGAACAGTAGTCGATCTTGCTGCGGCCGAGATGGTTCTCGATGATGTCGAGCATCCGGGTGTAATGGCTGAAGACCACTACCTTCATGTTCGAGGCCAGGCATTCGTCGAGCAGCTCGACAAACAGGTCCCACTTGCCGCTCCGGTAGGTCCGTTTGCTGTCGGTTCCGGCCAGGAGCGCCGGATGGTCGCAGATCTGCTTGAGGTAGCTGATCACCGCCAGCACCTCCATGTAGGCCGGTTTCTTGCCGGTGGGGTCGTCGAGCCCCGAGATCAGGGCGCGGCCCCGCTGCTCGACAATCTCGCGGTAGAGGGCCACCTGGTCGTCGGAAAGCTCGCAGGTGCGGATGTCCTCAATGACGTCGGGCAACTCGGTGAGCACCTGCGGTTTGGCGCGGCGGAGCAGAAAGGGGCGGATCAGGCGGGCCAGCCGGTCGCGTTGCTTCTGGTCGTTGCGCTCCTCGATGGGCTGTACGTAGAGCTTGTTGAAGGAGGCGTCGGTGCCGAGCAGGCCGGGCAGGCAGAGATCGAAGATCGCCTTGAGGTCGTTGGTCGAGTTTTCAAGCGGCGTGCCGGTCAGGCCGATGACCACCCGGCCGTTGAGCCGGTGCGCCGCCTTGTACATGGCGGTTTTTTTGTTCTTGAGATGCTGCACCTCGTCCAGGAGGATGATGTCGAAGCGCAGTCCGGCGAAGAGCTTGGCGTCGCGGCGGACAATGCCGTAGGTGGTGATGATCAGGCTGTGGCCCTGAGCCTCGGCAAGATCGCGACGGGCGCCATGGTAGACATGGAAATCCATCTGCGGGTAGAAGGTATGGGTCTTGTTCACCCAGTGGGAGACCACGGTGGCCGGGCAGACCACCAGGAAGCGGCCGCCTTCTTGCCGTTCCGCCTGCACGGCCTGGATGAGGGCGAGAGCCTGGTGGGTTTTGCCCAGACCCATGTCGTCGGCGAGGATGCCGCCCATCCGGTACTGGTAGAGGTTGAACAGCCAGGCCAGGCCGTTTTTCTGATAGCCGCGCAGATGTTCCGGGGTCAGCGGCAGTTGGCGCGGGTCCTGCCAGGCGGTGGTGTCGAGCAGGGAGGAAAAGGCGTCGGCCTCTGCCTGGTGCGGATCTCGGTTATTGACCTCGCCGATCAGCGAGGAGAGCATCAGCAGTTCCGGCCGGGAGAGGCGCACCCCCTGCGGCGTGCCTTGGTCGTCGTTCCAGATCCGGTCTGCATCCAGCTCGTGCAGCCAGGAGAGCGGGGAGTCTTCGAGTTGCAGCCAGTTGTTGGCGGTGGTGGCGTATTTTTTGCCCTGCCGGCGTGCGAGCAGCAGTTCGGCGAGGGAGATGCCGTCGGCGCCGAAGCCGTAGCTGCCGGCCAGGTAGCACCAGTCGGCGTCCATCCGGCTGTGCGAGATGTTGAGGCTTTCCGGCATGTTGCGGATGCGCAGGTGTTTCAGGTGCGGTTCGATGACATTCTCTTCGGCGTACAGGGCCTGCTGGTGGGATTGGAGAAAGACCGGCACGTCGTCGGCGTCAACGGTGGTGATATCCAGGGGCGCTTCGCCCATGGTGTTGCTCGTCTCCTGCTCCCGGACGGCGATAAACCCGTGCGCGGCGAGATAATAATAGCGGCCGTAGCGGTGTGGCTCCAGCTCCTGGCGGGAGATAACGCTGCCGTCTGCGCAGCGGAGGCAGGATTCGATGCGCAGGTCGCCGTTGCCGTCCAGGGTGGCGCGGGTGAGGGCCGGGAGTTCCATGGCCGGGGCGGCAAGGCCCAGGCGGCAGAGGCCGTCGAGCACGTCCGGGGTCCTTGCCCGGGGCAGGGCCAGGGAAAAGATTTCGGTGCCGGCCGCATCGTGGGCGGTGAGGGCGAACAGGGTGTTGGCGGCCGGGCCCGCAAGGCGGAAGCGCGGCGCCGGTTCCGCCAGGGCAAGGGCGGCGGCGAGCCAGTCCCAAAAGCCCTTGGTCCGATCCCCGTCGGCCACGGGCGCTTCGTTTTGGTTGTCGACCGGGGCCGCCAGGGCGGCGAGGTTGAGATAGAGCTGGCGGAGATGGGCGGTGGCGCCGGTGGGTTTGGGTTGCCCCCTCTTGGGCAGCCGCGCCCCGAAGAGGGCCGCGCATTCCTTCATCCCCTGTTCGGTGAGTTGCCAGGCAACGCTGCGGAACTCATCGGCGGCGGTGAGTTGCCACCGGTCGTTGTCGCGGCGGATGGCGAGGTCGCCGGGCGGGTTGGCGCCGTAAAGATCAAAGAGGATGTCGACCGCCAGTTGCCATGGGGAGTCGGGCAGGAGGAAGGGGGCCGGGCGCAGTTGCCGGCTCGTCTGCGCGTCCGGGGTCAGCACGGCCAGGGCCAGGGCCGCGGCATGGCGGCATAGAGAGCGTTCGCCGTGGTGGCGGCCGCAGGACTGGCAGTTGACGCCGTCGATAATGAACCCGGTGGGGGTGCGGTTTGACTTGGCGAAGCGGAGGAGGATCTGACCGTAGCGGTTGTTCTCGTTGAAGAGCCCGCCCGCCGCCTGCCGCTGGATGAGAAGATGCTTGAGGGCGCCGCCGGCAAGAAGGGTGCGGCCGGCGCGCAGGGTCGCCATGGAAAACCAAGGCGCCAGGATGAGCATCGCGGCCATCTCCTGGCCGGGTTCCGCAGGGTTAGGGGCCGGCGCGCCCGAGGCCTGCCCGTTGACCAGGAAAAGAAAATCAAAGAGATGGACGATAAAGGCGCCCAACTGCTTGGGAGCGCCGATCACCGTGCCTTGCAACCGGGACAGGGGCAGGGCGAGCAGGTCGCCGATGGTGGCGGCGGGCAGCTGTTCCGCCGCCTGATGCAGGGGAAGAGGCAGCAGCAGGTCGCGGATGGAGGTAGCAAGCAGATGGTCGGGCGTGGCGAAGGGCGCGCCGTTGATGGCGGCGATCGCGTCGGCAACGGTTTGTTGCCCCGGGCCGGGCTGGAAATGGAGAATGGCGTCCCGGTCGATAACCGGATGGCCCAGCAGGGAGCAGGTGGTGGCGAGAATCCGGTTTTCAAGGGTCAACTGGTCGGCGCGCCGCGCCGTCAGGCGTCCGGCCAGGGCGGCCCGGAAGGCCTCACGGACGGTGGCGAAGCGCATCACCGCGAGGGTGGCGAGGGTTTCATCGTCTAACGGCAGCAGATCAAGCGGGCCATCGAGGAGTTGTTGTCGGAGTTGTATGGGCATTCGTCTTTGTCTGGCTCGTTTGATCTGGGTAACGGAACCGAGCAGTCTACTGCGACTCACTCCTTCCCGCAAGTGCGAACCTTGGCCGGTTGCCCTTTTCCCATGGCTGTTTTTTTCTTCTGGCCGGGGCGAAGGGCGGCCTGGCGCACTATGAGTCGAATGGCAATTTTTTCAGTCGTGGGTGCCGGACGGGAAATTGTTAACGGTTGTATCTTCGCGCCGTCATGGCTAGAATGGAGCGTCTTGCAACGCATGCATAACGCAAACCTGAAAGACCTCTCTACGGACCCTCATGCCTCTTATCCTGCACTCCGGTAATCGCCTGGAACGGCTGGCCGACGCCCTGGCCTCGCTCACCGACGCCCAGCCGTTGCCGCCTTTCGCGCCGGAGACGGTGATCGTCCAGAGCCGGGGCATGGCCCGCTGGCTGGCCCTGGAGCTGGCCCAGCGGCAAGGGGTCTGCGCCAATCTGGAGTGCCCCTTCCCGGCCACCTTTGTCTGGCGACTCTTTGGAGCCATGGGCCGGCCGGTGGCCAGCTCCTCGCCCTTCGAGGGCGACGGGCTGCTCTGGGCGATCATGGAGCGGTTGCCGGAACTGGTGGCGGCGCCCGGTTTCGCGCCGCTCAAAAACTATCTGGCCGTGGACAGCCAGCCCCTCAGGCGT